>CAYYEL010000005.1:0-62591 GCA_964470845.1 uncultured Bacteroidaceae bacterium
ATTATATTCCTTGGCTCGACCAAGCTAATCTGCGTGCAACATACGGAATACAAGGAAATGTTGTCAACAGCATCAGCCCCGAGATGATTGTCCAATATCAAGGATTGCTTGAGAGCTACGGCGAGTATTATCTCTCAATCTCAAGCCTTGCCAACCCTCAATTAAAGTGGGAACGTACAAAGACTTGGAATTTAGGTCTCGACCTCGCACTCTTTGGAATGACAATGAATTTAGAATATTACGGCCGACGCTCACACGCTATTATCCGTCAAGACCTTGCACAAGAGTATGGAATAGCATCGCTACCGCTGAACGGCGCAATAATAACCAATCACGGAGTGGAGCTTACACTGAATTTCACCCCCTATCGCACCAACGATTTTGCTTGGACAATAGGAATGAACGCAAGCAAAAACTGGAATAAATCGAGGGACGACGACCGTACAGCCCGTGCCGACGAACTCACACACACCGATTTTCTAAACGGCAATCACGACCGTCCGCTCAAGAGCGGCTACCCGCTGACAGCATTCTGGTCATATAAATTTACAGGCCTCAACGGCACAAACGGTTACCCCACATTCGAGCACGCCACATACGACGCTGTCGATGGCGACCCAAGCATCGACCCCACCACGTTCCTCGTCTATTCGGGACAGAGTGAGCCCTACTTTACAGGAGGATTCAACACCCGCTTGCGTTGGAAAAACTTTAATTTCGGGGCCGACTTTGCACTGATGTTAGGAGCAAAGAAACGTCTGCCCAACCCCTACTCGACCTTCACAGGCGGAAAAATGCCCGACATATTCAGCAACTTGTCCAAAGAGCTCAACGACCGTTGGAAACAGCCCGGCGACGAGGCAAACACTAATATTCCCGCACTATACACCTCGGTGCGCGACCTCTACAACCTTAATCTGCCCAATGGTCTTTACGACAACATTTACTCGATGTGGGCACAGTCGGACGTACGTGTAGCCGACGCCTCATTCCTGCGCTGTACACAAATATCTTTGTCGTATAGCCTGCCACGCAAACTGTGCAAAAAAGTAGGAATGTCGCGCATACAGATAAGCGCCAACGTGAACAACCTGTTTGTAATTGCAAGCGACGAATGGCGCGGCTACGACCCCGAGCTTGGCAACACAATACAACCACGCGTCTATTCAATGGGACTGAGTGTAGGATTCTAAAATAACGAACGACTATGAGACTAAAAGATAAGATATTAGCAGTAATAACACTATTTACGGCGACAGCGTGCGGCGATTTTCTTGAGCCTAACTCCAAGAGCGAATTTGTACCAAAAGACGCTGTTTCACTCAACGAATTATTATTGGGCGAGGCCTATCTGCGCAACGACTTAGGCGAGTTTAACACATTTATCAGCCTGCTCGACGACGACATTCAGGCAAGCTCGTATCAGATGCCCAACGAAGGATTCGACGCCAACAGATACACCGCAGCCTTTACGTGGCAACCCGATATGTTCGAGATAATGGAGAATGCCAACGAAAGAAAAACGAACATATACAAAAGTTACTACGAACTTATATTAGGCGCAAATGCCGTGCTCGACTATCTGCCCGAGGTTAGCGACACACCCGAGAACATCAGCCGGGTAGAGGCACAGGCCTACGCCCTGCGCGGATTCTATTATCTGAACCTTGTAAACCTCTTTGGAATGCCTTACAACTATGCTCCCGACTCGATGGGCGTGCCTCTGAAACTGAAAAGCGCAATAGAAGAGAGCGACGACTATCTGGCACGCAGAACCGTGGGCGAGGTTTACGCACAGATACTAAGCGACCTTCACGCAGCCGAGAGCACATACCTGTCGCTCCCACAGAGCGACCATTGGAAGCCCAACTTCCGCACCAGCCTGCCAATGGTACAGTTGCTGCTGTCGCGCACCTATTTATATATGGAGAATTGGGAAAAGGCTGCATACTATGCACAACAGGTAATTAACAATAAGAATTTCGCCCTGCACGACCTTAACACAGTGCCACTTACCACAACCTCGAACGACCGCATCGTACGCAACTACCTATCGTACGGCTCATACGCCTCAAGCGAGACCATCTGGCCATACGGACAGATTAGCGATATGTTCGGATGGGTGTCGGAATACACAACCACCCAGAATTCGGCCAACGAGAATATAATGCACTCCTATTTCGAGGCCTCACAAGAGCTTATAGAGACATTTGTCAATTACGACCTTCGTCTCAGCCGCTACATTGTGGCCTCGCCCAAGGGTTCATCCGACGAGACAATGTATCTGCCAATCGGTAAGGTAAACATAACATCAAAAGCAATTACCGACAAGAATAAAGTAACACGAGACTACTACATAACAAAAACCGCAACAGGAGAGTTTGGACGCAGCCTGCGACTATCCGAGGCCTATTTGAACTATGCCGAGGCTTGCGCTATGCAGGGTAACATAAACGAAGCAACCGACGCACTGAACACCTTACGCGAAAATCGCTTCGACCCCGAAGATTTTGAAGAGGAGAGTTTCGACACACAAGAAGAGCTAATAGAGTTTGTGCGCGACGAACGCCGACGCGAGCTGTGCTTCGAGGGGCAACGATGGTTCGACCTGCGCCGTTGGGGGATGCCGGCAATAACTCACACGTGGCACGACAGCGAGCACAGCACAAGCACCTATCGTTTAGAGGATTGCGACCTTATGTACACAATTCCAATTCCCAACGAAGCTATGGAAAAGAACGGCAAGCTCAAGCAGAATCCCCTTCCTGCAGAGCGTCAGCCCATAAACACAACCACTAACGAGTAAAAAAAAAGGAACAATATGAGAGGCTTTATAAAATACACCGCTATAATGTTGGCTGGCCTTGCAATTTTCACGGCCTGCCGCGAGAGCGAGGACTCAATTACCCCATCGGGCAACTACTCACCAATACGTGGAGGTTTCCCACAGGGCGACAGTAAATACGACAGCATTATCAACGAGATAAAAAACGAATATGGCGTATATCTGCTGTACAAAGATATTACCGAGGCCGACCTTAACCGCGAGTGGGTGTCAACCGGAACAGGCGACATATTTGTAGCGGGCCCCGAGGAAGAGCGCGACGCAGCCGCTTGGAATCTGCCCGAGCAGCAGCTCCCCTATTATGTCGATTATTTCCGCAACGAAATATTTCCCAACATAAGCAAAGAGTTTGCCCACTCGGCCTTTCCCGTTAAAATATATATGATAGACAATCTGCGCACCGAGCCGCGCGATTATGGCGAGGAGAACGAGAGCAACGCAGGCGGAACCGACACCGACCCGCGCAAAATGCTTATGAAAGGCACATTCGACTGCTGGGCGATAAGTTTCACCGATGAAATGATGAACAGCGACAATGCCGACTATGCCCTGAGACAACAGCGCTGTATGCTCATCATAGAGTTTATAAAGAATTTAGACAGTAAAAACGAGTTAATCTCACCCGACGAATTCTGGGCCGGATTCGACTTCAACAGCACAATGGACACAAAAAACGCCTCGGCACAGAACTATAAGTACAAAATGGGCTTTGTAGATATGATAAACGACAATTTCGGCACCGGACAGAAGAAACAGGTGTGGGTCGATTACTATTTCACAAGCACCTCTTATTGGGCAAAGAACAACCCGAATTACAACCTATACACCACATACATTAAGAACATTATGTGGCTCACCCCCGAAGAGTTTGAAGAGCGCTACCCCGCAGCCCTGTACCCTATGATACACCAAAAGCGTGATATTGTAATTCAATTTATGAAGGAGAAGCACGGCGTTGACCTTGTTAATATATCTTACGGGCATAAAAAATGAGACTGATAATAACAGCATTTATAGCAACAATTGCAGCGCTATTGCCAACAGCTTGCAGTAATCCTCCACAGATAGACACGCTGTGGAGAGACAGGTCGCCCGGCTCGGCAGAGGAAATTATTGCGCTGTACGACAGCATAGAACAGGCAATAGGCAGTGGCAAGCATAATATGCACACTCAGAATCTGTGCCATTATGTGTGGAACAGCGGCGAATATATCTTCAAATGTCGTGGTAAAAAAGACGATATTACACAATTGGCAGCACACACAAGAAGCCTCAGCTTCGACGACAGCATTGTAAGAGCATTTATGATTGAGCGCGACACAGCCCGCTTTGCCGACCACTATATGACACTCGATGCAATGAAGCGCGGCGCCACATTCGAGGAAGCACGCGACGGGCTCACAATAACAGTATTCTACAAAGCAAAAGCCATCGGCAAATACGACTACGAAAAGTTGCGCACAGTCTTTAGCAGCACAAACGCCCCACTGCACGAGGCCTATATGCGCAAGATGCTGTTTCCATTCGGCAACAGCGGATGCACCGAAGAGCTATACAGCATACGCCCACTGATAGAAAAAAATGTAGCCGACAGCCCCCTAAAGCAACGCATACTATCGCTATACGACAGCTACAAGGCTATTATGCCCGGAGAACCGGCTCCCGACGCCACCCTAAAAGACCCCAAAGGAAAGAGTTACACACTATCGCAATATCGCGGGAAGGTACTTGTCATTGACGTGTGGGCTACGTGGTGCAGCAGTTGCATCGCCCATATGCCCGAATATATGGAGCTTCGCAAGGAGTATAAGAACAACAATGATATTGAATTTATAACAGTATCTATCGACCGCCGCAGGGCACAAAAAGCGTGGATAGCCACAATTAAAAGGCGCAAAATGCAAGAGATGACCAATCTGTATCTCGACTGCGACGAGCAATCGCCCTTCGAGACAGCTTATCACATCTCGGGTGTTCCGCGCTACATAATAATAGACAAAGAGGGAAAGATTGTTACAGCATACGCCCCTTCGGCGGCCGATGAAATGCGAAAAATAATATCACAAACATTAAATAAATAAAAAGATGAAAAAGAGATTGACAATCTGTCTTTTGGCAGCAATAGCCATCTGCTCGTGCACAGGCAATAAGCAGCAAAGCGCCACAGCGCCACAAGAGACGATTACAAGTGAGGAGCAAACTAAGGTACAGGAGAACAAAGGCACCATCTTCCACGATATTACGCTGCCCGAAGCGTTAGAAAAAGCCTCGGCCGAGGGCAAATTAGTGTTTATAGAATGCCATACAAAAACCTGTGGCCCTTGCAGGATGATGAAAAAGAATGTGTTCCCACAAGAGAAAGTGGGCAACTACATAAACTGCAATTTCATCAGCATTATGAGGGACGTAGAAGAGGGAGAAGGTATTGAGATTGCCCGGAAATATAATGTAGGCATTTACCCCACCTACCTTATCGTTGACACCGATGGCAGCTGCGTAGGACAGGTTATTGGCGCCGACAAGGATGTCGATAGCTTCATACAAAAGATTAAAGAGGCCGCCACAAAGAAACAATAATTGTAGGACACATCAAGAAAAGCCAACGACTGTAAAAAAACAATTACTCGTCCTTTGACCAATTAAAAAATCCGCTTGAGAAAAACTCAAGCGGATTTTTTAATCATTGGCCGGGGGCTTTATTTTACTACAACCTTTGCCCCGTTTACAATGTACACGCCTGCGGGCAGTGTCGCGATGCGTGCCGCATCGGCTGTTTCAATGAGCTTAACACCCGAGAGCGAATAAACAGTGTAAACGCCATCGACAGCCTCGACAGAGGCAATGCCTGTGCCATCATTCTTAACTGTGTATTTGAGTGTGATACCCTCGACCTGATTGCCGTTACGGTCGATAAAATACCCTTTAGGAATCTCAAGAATATATGTACCATTGGCAACGATTGGCTCGGTAACTCGCAGCGCACCCTCGTAGTGGCCTACCTTTCCTGTGGCCTCCTTGTTGTCGGTTGTATATTCAATGGCAATAAGTTCGCTGCTACCCTCGGCGTGCAGCTTGGGCAGAAGCGCCTCGCCGCTATTGTTTGTGTCAATGCCTACGTAATTGTCAAACTCGAACAGAACATACGACAGTTCTTCTACGGTTGCACCGTCGGCCGGGGTTACTTTTGTTATTTTGGCAGGCGCGGCGTTACCTTGCAGTTCGTACATCAGACGCGAGTTTTTAAATTTCATAGGAATGCACATTCCGTTAGGCTCCAAGAATATATCACCTGTAAAATAGACCATTATATTTGAGTTATCTACTGTTGTAAAGGGCTCGGCGGTACTAAATTGGAGTGTATTTTCGTCTATCTGCTTGCAAGAAAGTGTGGTGTTGAAGCCCGATATTTCGACCTTTAAATTGTCGGCTGCTTTAATACCATTGGGGCAGGCTATTGTAATTGTCTGAAACACCGACATCACAGTATTCTCGACCGGGTCGATTGTTGTCTGCGGATACTCGCGTTGCAGATAAAGTTTAGGTTGAATCATAGAAGATGTTACCTTATCGGCTGCGTAACATCCGTAACTGCCATACTGTACCGAGTAGTAGATGGTCTTGTCCTTAGCTACATTCTTAATTTCGGCTGTACCATCCTGTGCAATTGAAACGCCCCACACTGCACCCTCGGAGGGCATTGTTTCCGATACGTTAAAATTGTTGTAATTGCCACTCATATAAAGGTAACGTCCCTCGGCGTCTTTTATGGTATAGCCACCCTCGGCAGCCTCAAATGTGAAAGCAAAATATTGTACTGTCTCGATATATTTCTCGTGGGCAACAGCTGTGTCTGTGGCAAGATAGTCGTATTTTTTGGCAACATCAACGGGCATCGCCACTGTATCGGCTGCAAGAATCGCATATTTACTACCCGAGACAATCTCAGTTGCCTGCTGATAAGGCTTTGTGGGCGACACAATATAACGCGCTTCCACTACCTTACTAAAATAGGTAAGGTCGCCATCGGTGCGCACAGCCATTGCTTTTATTGTTGCATCGGCGGTAAGTTTCTCGTTAATCTGGTAGGTACGACTGCTTTTTGTTGTACCTGTGTGATTGGTGTAATCGTCGTAGTTAGGTGTAGTACCGTCGATTGTATAATATATCACGTCGGTCTGAACCTCAGTTTCGGCAATTACCATAATCTCGTCGGCATATACACCTATGGGAGTTACAAATACAGGGGCAGGAACATCGGTCGAGAGCAGTTCGATGGTAATCTGCGAGATATAATAGGCGCGTTGCGAGGCTGTCCAGTTAATCACTATCTCGCCCGTAGCTCCGTCGCACTCAAAAGTATAAGGGGCATCCGAGGTTGTAAGTTCATAAGCATCCGAGCTTTTATCGCCCACTTTAATTGTAAGTTTAGCATCGCCCGAGCTTGCTATACTACTGTTTACGGTAACGCTCTTAATTTTAAACTCGGAAAAGGCTGTACTGCTCAAAGTGTAAGAGGTGCAAGGCGTTGCCTTAGAACCAATCTGCACACCCTTTCCATTAGCATTCCAATTGATAAGATTGGCTGCCGAAGCATTCCACTCGTAACCGCTGAGAACAACTGTGGCCGCCTCTGTTTTTAAATCTCCATTTGCAAACTTGTGTGTATAAGTCTCGGCAAAGGCCGAAAGAACAACCACAAGAGAAAAAATTGAAAGTAGTAATCTTTTCATATATATAATTTTTAAGGTTTATACAACAACCGATAGCCCTACCGACGAGAATCTTTTATAGACGGCAAGAAGCTACTTTAAAAAACCGTATTATCTATTTTAACGATACAATACTCAAAAGCGTCCGCACATTAAGAGAGGGTAAGTACCACTACCCCACGGTGAATCATAGTCGGCACACTGAATAAATATCAAAATTACAATTAGACGCCACAAAATTAACGAATAATAAGCAATTGTAAAACTCTAAAAATATAAAAAAGGTGATTTTGTATATTTTTTTCTAAAAAGCAGGCCTAAAACAAGCCTTATAGGACAGAGCAGATAAGAAAAAAATAAAAAGTTTTATCGGCAAAAGCATCATAATCCGAAACTTATTCTTATATTCGCAACATTGATGCTACCGACCACGCAGGCTTTCAACCACAGTATAGCTTGTGCGGCGAGGTATTTTTGCACACATAACAACAAAAAGAACAAGCAGATGAGTGAAACATTGAAACCTGATACAGAGCTCCAAGAGCAAAGTATCACGAACACCCCTGAACAGGCTGCCAATGCCGCTACGACCGAGTTGAGCTACGAACAACCTGTTGAGGAGACAACAGAAGAGATTCTTGCCGCCAGCGACGAGAACAGTGCAAACACAGGCTCAAAACCGGCTACACGTCAGGAGATTATCGAGCGCTTACAGGCAATAGCCGAGGGCGACGATGCACTCAACTGCCGTGCCGAGGCCGAAGCGCTCAAAGTACATTTCTACAAACTGCGCACAGCCGAGATTGACGCCGAGCGCAAAGCATTTGTAGCCGAGGGTGGCGAAGAGAACCTTTTCATCCCCCGGCCCGACACACTCGAAGAGCCTTTCAAAGCCGCAATGAACCAAATAAAAGAGAAGCGCAGCGCTTGGCTCAGAGAGCAAGAGGAGGAGATGCAGGCCAACTACGAAGCAAAGTTAGCAATGCTTGAAAGCCTAAAGACCCTTGTCGAGAAGGCCGAGCAGGGCACTCCCGAGGTAAACGAGTTCCGCACAATACAGACACGTTGGAAAGAGGTTAAAAAGATTCCACAAGATAAAGTAACCCCCTTGTGGAAACAGTACCAACAATATGTCGAGCAATTCTACGACGTACTCAAATTGAATCACGAATTCCGCGAGTACGACTTTAAGAAGAATCTTGAGATAAAGATCCGTCTGTGCGAACAAGCCGAGGCACTCATAAACGAAGAGGACATTGTGGGCGCATTCCGTCAGTTGCAACAGCTGCACAACGAATTTCGCGAGACAGGCCCTGTTGCCCCCGAGCTACGCGAAGAGGTGTGGACACGTTTCAAGACAGCATCGACAACACTGAATCGTCGCCACCAAGAGCACTTCGAGAGCAAAAAAGAGCGCGAGCGCGTCAACCTTGAGCAAAAGACAGCCATTTGCGAAGAGATTGAGGCAATGAACCTCGAAGAATTTACAAGCTATCAAATGTGGAACAACGCCACACAGAAAGTGCTCGATATGCAGGCACGCTGGAAAGAGATTGGCTTTGCACCACAAAAGATGAATTTAAAGATTTTCGAGCGTTTCCGTTCGGCCTGTGATGATTTTTTCCGTCGCAAAAGCGAATTTTTCAAGAGCGTAAAATCGACATTAGCCGAGAACCTCGACAAAAAACGTGCTCTATGCGAGCAGGCCGAGGCACTCAAAGACAGCGAAGAGTGGAAAGAGACAGCCGATAAACTGACCAAGCTGCAAAAAGAGTGGAAAGAGATTGGCCCCGTTACACAAAAATACTCCGACGCATTGTGGAAACGCTTTGTCAGCGCCTGCGACGAGTTTTTCGAGCGTCGCAACAAAGCAACATCTTCGCAACGCAGCATCGAGCAAGAGAACCTAAAGAGCAAGCGCGATGTAATTGCCAAGATTAAAGCCATTGACGAGACACAACCCGAGGACGAGCAGATAAAGACTGTCAACAGCCTAACCGCCGAATGGAACAGCATAGGATTTGTACCCTTCAAAGAGAAAGACAAACTGTACAAAGAGTACAAAAGTGCTGTAAACTCGGTGTATGAGCGCCTGCACGTGAACGCCAACGCACGCAAGCTGGCCGACTTCCGCAACAACATTGCAAAGGGAGGCAACAGCCTCACTCGCGAACGCGAGCGCTTAATACGTCAATACGAAAATCTTAAGGCCGAGATACAGACCTACGAGAATAACTTGGGATTCTTGAGCACATCGAACAAAAAGGGTGAAAGCCTCGTCGATGTTATGCGTCAAAGAATGGAAAAACTGAAAGACGATGCACAGATTATCCTAAAGAAGATTCATCTTATTGAGGAGGAAATCGAGAAACAATAATACAAAGAGACCAACCTAAAAAGTGATATAAACCCCGAAAGTTAGACAAAAAACTTTCGGGGTTTATATCACTTTTTTCAGTCAACCTATATGCTATAAATAATTATTATAGTTGCTTCACAATAACCCTTGCGCTACGCGCGAACTGCATTTCGGTTAAACGAATAAATTCATTTTTCATTTTTCCTTTTCCTCCTTCTTGCAAGGCATAAGATTTAAGGATCTTCTGCACTTGCCTCGTGCGTCGATTCGGGATAGTCTGTTCAAGCGAGCTTGAGAATCATTGCTCTCACTTAATCAGCACTTTGGCTGTGCCCAACTGCTTTGCGCTCGGCAATGACATAAATAAAGTTATCTTATTCAGCCATTGATTATCTCGAACACCTTGTCGATGGCAGCCTTGATGCCCTCGGGATTCTTTCCACCGGCCTGTGCAAAGTGCGCCTGACCTCCGCCGCCACCTTGCATCAGCTTGGCTGCCTGTCCGACAATCTTTCCGGCATTTATGCCCTGCTCGACAAGGTCGGCTGTGGCCGAAATTGTAAGCTGAGGCTTGTCGTTAGAGATACTACCTATTACTATGAGCAGATTCTGAGGTTGCTCGGCACGCAGCATAAATACTACGTCTTTTACCATTGCAGGCGACATTGGGAGCACTGCGCTTATATAACGCATTCCATTCTTGTCCTTAATATCTTGCAACAATTTTTCCTTAACGGTTGCAGCCTTTTCCTTGGCATACTCCTCAATCTCTTTTTTAAGCTCGGTATTCTCGGCTATTGATTTTACTATTGTAGCCTTAAGATTGGGGACGTTGTTGAACAACGCGTGAATCTCTTTCATAAGTTCCTGAGCCTTAGCAAGATAATCTTCGAGAGCCTCGCCCGTTACAGCCTCGATGCGGCGCACGCCTGCGGCCACCGAGCTCTCGCTGACGATTTTCACCATTCCAATCGAGCCTGTTGCCGACACGTGTGTACCGCCACAGAATTCTATCGATGTTCCAAACTGCACAACACGCACGTAGTCGCCATATTTCTCACCAAAGAGTGCTATTGCACCCAGTTTTTTGGCCTCTTCGATGGGAATATTGCGATGGTCGGTAAGAGGAATATTCTCGCGGATGCGTGCATTTACAATGCGTTCGACGCGGGCAATCTCCTCGTCTGTTACCTTTTGGAAATGCGAAAAGTCGAAGCGGATAGCCTCGGGAGTAACCAATGAGCCCTTCTGCTCGACGTGTGTACCAAGTACCTCGCGCAGAGCTTGGTCGAGAAGGTGTGTACACGAGTGGTTGGCAGCGCAAGCAAGGCGTTTCTTTACATTAACCTGTGCGCTGAATGTTGCAGCGGCATCCGAGGGCAACTGCTTTGTTATGTGAATGGGCAGATTATTCTCTTTCTTTGTGTCGATGACATCGATGCGCTCGTCGCCACAGACAAGCACTCCTGTGTCGCCCACCTGTCCACCGCTCTCGGCATAGAAAGGTGTCTCTTTGAGCACAATCTGATAGTATGTCTGATTCTTTTGCTTCGTCTGACGGTAGCGCAGAATTGTTGTCTCGCACGAGGTATTATCGTAGCCCACAAATTGGCTGTCGCCCTCATTTACGATTATCCAGTCGCCGTTCTCTACCGATGCTGCGTTGCGGGCACGGGTCTTCTGCTTGAGCATCTCCTCGTCGAATTGCGCCATATTCACTGTGAGGCCATTCTCGCGCAAAATGAGTTGTGTAAGGTCGATGGGGAATCCGTATGTATCGTACAGAGTGAAGGCCTCTACTCCACTAATCTCGCTACACTGCGATGCTTTTGCTGCCACGGCAATCTTATCGAGCATCTGCATTCCTGTTGCGAGAGTACGCAGGAACGACTCCTCCTCTTCTTTAATAACCTTTGTAACAAGCTCTTGTTGCGCATTAAGCTCGGGGTAAGCATCGCCCATATTCTCGATGAGTGTGGGCACAAGTTTGTACATAAAGGCCTGTTTCTGCTCCAAGAATGTGTAGCCGTAACGCACCGCACGACGCAGAATGCGACGAATAACGTATCCGGCTTTAGCATTTGAGGGCAACTGTCCGTCGGTAATTGAGAATGATATTGTGCGAATGTGGTCGGCAATTACACGCATTGCAACATCTACTTGTCGGTCGCAGCCATACTCTTTACCCGAGATTAAGCCGATAGCCTTGATGATGGGCAGGAATACATCTGTGTCGTAGTTCGAGAGTTTGCCTTGAAGCGCCATACACAGACGCTCGAATCCCATTCCTGTGTCAATTACCTTGGCAGGAAGCTCCTCAAGATGTCCGTCGGCCATACGGTTGTACTGCATAAACACAAGATTCCATATTTCAATTACCTGCGGGTGCGAGCCGTTGACAAGGTCGCGTCCGGCAATTGCGGCACGCTCCTCGTCGCTGCGCAGGTCGATGTGAATCTCGCTGCAGGGGCCACAAGGGCCTGTGTCGCCCATCTCCCAAAAGTTATCTTTTAAATTTCCGTTGAGGATTCTATCGGCCGGCAGATGTTTTTCCCAAATGGCGGCAGCCTCATTGTCGCGCTCAAGCCCCTCGCTTGCGACACCCTCGAACACTGTAACGTACAGACGAGCCGGGTCGAGCTTTACAACCTCGGTAAGATACTCCCAAGCCCAATCAATTGCCTCTTGCTTGAAATAATCGCCAAACGACCAGTTGCCTAACATCTCGAACATTGTGTGATGATAGGTGTCGTGTCCTACCTCTTCGAGGTCGTTGTGTTTACCACTTACGCGCAGACACTTTTGCGAGTCGGCAACGCGCTTGCTTTTGGCAGGAGAATTACCCAAAATAATATCCTTGAACTGGTTCATTCCTGCGTTGGTGAACATAAGTGTGGGGTCGTCCTTGACAACCATAGGAGCCGAGGGAACAATAAGGTGTCCCTTCTGCTCGAAGAATCTTTTAAACGATTCTCTTATCTCTTTAGATGTGAGCATATTATAAAAATTTTTAATTTATCTTTCGACTATAATTACCACCGAAAAATCTTAATAACTGTTATTGTGGTAACCCTTTTTATTCATTTAGCTTGCAAAGATAGCTTACTTTTGTTATTTTTGCAACCTAAAAGCGTGCGAAAATAACTGACGCCGACAGGCTTTTTGTCTCGTAACCAAGATAGATAAACAATGCGCAAGGTCTATTACATATTTAATCCCGCCACACGCACCTATGACAGAGTGTATCCCAATCTGGCACAGCGTTTCCTGACGATTCTTCGCAGGACGTTGATGTTTGTCATTTTCGGCGGATTATCTTTTCTTATGTTCTACCTTATCATTGAGACACCGTCAATGAAAGACGTTCAGGCCGAAAATTCCCGTCTGTTGACACAATACAACATATTATCGCAAAGGCTCGACAAGGCAATGGAGGTGCTGCAAGACATACAGCAACGCGACGACAATATGTATCGCGCAATGTTGGGCGCCGAGCCTGTATCCGAGGCGGCGCGAAACGCAGGCTACGGAGGCACAAGCCGCTACGACGAGTTTATTGATATGGACAATTCCAATCTTGTGATTCACACGACACAGAAAATGGATATGCTCGCCAAGCAATTGTACATACAGATAAAATCCTTTGACGAGATTGTAAAAATAAGCCGCGAGCAAGAGCAGCGTCTGCGCTGTCTGCCGGCCATACAGCCTATTGCCAACCGCGACCTCAAACGTACAGCCTCGGGTTACGGCTACCGCATAGACCCCATTTACAATGTACGTAAATTTCACGAGGGAATGGACTTTTCGTGCGACGTGGGCACGCCCGTATATGCCACAGCCGACGGTGTTGTAACGCTTGCAAAATGGCGTCAGGGCTACGGTTGGACGGTTGAGATTGACCACGGTTACAACTATCTTACCCGATATGCGCACCTGAAGGAGTTTAAAGTAAAGCGCGGACAGCGCGTAGTGCGCGGCGAGCAGATTGCGCTGAGCGGAAATACCGGCAAGAGTTCGGGACCTCATCTACACTACGAGGTAATAGAAAAAGGACGACACGTCAACCCTATAAACTTCTACTTTATGGATCTTGACGCCGAGGGTTACGACGAAATGCTGCGTATGGCCGAGAATCACGGAAAGGTTTACGATTGATTATGACATTGAGCAAAGATAAGAATCTGAAATTATACTACTCGATAAAAGAGGTTGCAACCGAATTGAGTGTAAGCGAATCGACACTGCGATATTGGGAGAGCGAGTTTCCGCAGATTGCCCCCAAGAAAGGCGGCAACAACGTGCGCCAATATACCCGTGCCGATATTGAGACGATACGCACCATACACCATCTTATCAAAGAACGCGGAATGACCCTTGCCGGTGCACGACGCTATATGAAAAGCAGCAACAACCGCGAAATTGCCCAAACAAACAGCGAGGTAGTCGAGCGTCTGCGGGCCATACGTCAAGAGCTAATCGACATAAGAAGCGCACTCGATTTTCTATAAATTAAACCGAGCCACTCGGGATTATTATTCAATATTTATCTGTTAAAAGAAGCGACCCTGCCGTTTACTCTTTCCAATTGACAAGATAAAGCCTCTCGCTTGCACGCGTAAAGGCCGTATAGAGCCAGCGATAATAGTCGGCACTATAACCATCGGCCGAGACAAAGCCTTGGTCGATAAAGACGCGTCGCCACTGTCCACCCTGAGCCTTATGACAAGTAACAGCGTAACCATACTTTACTTGCAGAGCATTGTAATAGGGATTTTTGCGCATCTGCTCGATACGTTTACGTTTGGAACGAATCTCGGGGTAGTCGTCCCACACAGCCTGAAAGAGGCGCTCACTCTCTTGACGTGTCAACGATGGCGACTCGCTTTTCAATGTGTCGAGCATAATTGTTACATCCATCTCGCAATCATCATAATCGACAAAAGAGAGCGTAACCTCGGCGTAACGGAAGCCATACATCTCCTCGACCCCACCCACGCGTACAATCTCGGCAATATCGCCATTGGCAATAAAATCAATCTTTTCGAGCAACGAAGCATCCTGCTTGCCAAGTTCCTCGCGCCAATAATAGTTGTTCTTAACCACCATAAGATAGTCGCCGCGATTAAGCTCGTCCTCGCGGTAAAGAATGCGACGACGTATGCCCTCGTTGTAGATATTGGCACGTTTATTCGAGCGGCACAATATAATAGTCTCGTCGATACCGGCCTCGCTGTAACACGTCTCAATAGCCTCGATTAGCTCGTCGCCCGACACCCTGCACACATCGGCAAAGCCGTTGAAACGAATCTCGGGAGCAACGCCCATAATACCCTGTGCTATAATTTCGCGCAGACGCGTAGCATTATGCAATATGCCCGAGCCGTCGGTCTGTCGCATCACCTGTGTCATTTCGACGCGCTCGACGTCGAGAAACATCGAACGCAGATACTCGCACGATAGAGCGGGTGAAACCTCCTCGCCCACGGGAGGCAACTGAGCAGTGTCGCCAAGCAACAGCAACGAACAGCCGTAGCCCGAATAGACATACTCGACAAGGTCGTCAAGAAGCGCCCCCGAGCCAAAGCCCGACAAGCCGGCATTGGCAATCATAGAAGCCTCATCGACTATAAAAAGCGTGTTGCGCGAACGATTCTCGCTAAGAGTGAACAAAGAATCGTTAACTATTGATTTTTGGCGATATATACATTTGTGAATAGTGTGTGCCCCCTTGCCCGAATAGTTTGAAAAGACCTTGGCTGCGCGCCCTGTCGGAGCGAGCAACACCACACGACGCTCAAGCTGTAACAATGTGCGCACAAGCGCCGAAATCAGTGTGGTTTTTCCTGTTCCCGCATAACCGCACAACATAAAAACACGACGCTCTTTTGGCTCTAAAAGAAAATCGGCCAATTTTTCTATCGTTTTTTCTTGTTGAATTGTTGGAGCGAAAGGAAAATTTAATTTAATTTGCGAGGTTAAATATTTATTTATCACTTTTTCACAATAATTTTGAGATAGAGAAACAATATTCCGTTTTTTTATCTTATTTTTGCAACGTGTTACAGATTGCGAAAGTACACAAATAAAAATTGCATAGAAAATAAAACAAAAAATATTTAAAATCTTATGAAGAATTTAGCATTGAATTTACTGCTTTTGGCGGCAGTTTGCGGGTTGACATTCATTTGCTACCGCAGTATTATGGACCCCATCGAGTTTGAGGAGGAGCGTGATGCACGTGAGAAACAGATTATCGCACGTCTTATCGACATTAAAAAGGCTCAGCTTGAGTATCGTAGTGGTAACAAGGGTGCATACACCGACAATTTCGACACTTTGATTACATTCGTTAAAACAGCCAAAATGCCCGTTGTGTTCAAGGTAGGCGAGCTTAATGACGAGCAGCTTGAGCGTGGTCTTACCGAGCAGAAAGCATTGGATATGATTGCAAAAGCACAAAAGACCAACAGATGGGGAGATGTTGACAAAGAGGGTCTGCGCAACTTCCGTCGCGACACCACTTGGGTATCGGTTCTCGACTCTGTTTTTGGAAAGGACTATGCTATTGACTCTATCAGATACGTACCCTTCGGCAACGGCGAACAATTCACAATGGAAACAAGTTGCGACAGTTCAAAAGCAGGTGCACCCCAGTGGCTTTTCGAGGCTCGCACTCCGTTCGAGACATATCTCTCGGGTATCAACGACCAAGAGATGAAGAACCTTATCAAGAACGAGAAGAAACTCAACCGTTACTGCGGTCTTAAGGTTGGCGACGTTGAGAAAGCTAACAACAACGCCGGTAACTGGGAGTAATCACCCTGTATGAGCGAAACAAGCAGATACACACATCAAACATTATCCATCCGCATCAGTACGGATGGATTTTGTTTTTGCAGCTATACAGCATCCGAGCCCGACACGCTGCAATACCGCTTCTACGAGACAGACAGCGCAATAACCCTTGCAGCCAATTTTGAGCAGGCATGGCAGGAATGTCCATTTGCCGGCAACGACGCTTACGACGAGCTGAGCGTAATTATTGCCACAAACCAGTTCACCACAATTCCTGCCGAGCACGACAGAAAAGAGGAGTATAAGACGCTCTACAACCTATGCTTTCCACAAACAGCATCAACAGCCTATATTGCCTCGAACCGCCTTACAGCGCAAGGAATCACCATGCTCTTTGCCGTTGACAACGCACTGCACAAGAAGCTATGCGATATTGGACGTGTAACCTATCTTACACCGGCCAGCATACTACTCGGTTTTTTGGCACGTAATCCGATGGAGAGCAACAAATATATGCTTGCCTATTTCCACAAAGGAAAGTCGCTGCTACTGTCAATGGATGGCGACAACCCCACACTGATAAACAGCTTTAAGTCGGATAACAAACACGACCAAACATTCTATCTGTTGAGTATTTGGAAGGAGCAGGCACTATCGCAAACAGCCGACACGCTGTACCTGTGTGGCGACAAAAGTGTCGAAGAAATATCAACCATAATAGGTCGATTCATAAGACACACCAAGCGCATAAACCCCAATAAACTGTTCCGTCCCAACCTGCTGAACAAAGTAAAAGATATTCCATTCGACCTGCAAGCACTACTACTATGCGAATAATAAGCGGCAAATACAAAGGGCGGCATTTCGACATTCCGCGCAATTTCAAGGCAAGGCCCACGACCGACTTTGCCAAGGAGAATCTATTCAATATCCTGCTCAACTACACCGATTTTGAAGGGTGCGAGGCGCTCGACCTGTTCTCGGGTACCGGGAGCATAAGTCTTGAGCTTCTGTCGCGCGAGTGTGCATCGGTAACATCGGTCGAGATTGAACAATTGCACTTTTCCCATTTAAAAAGACATTGTGCCGCGCTTGGCGATAAAAATTGGCGCATATTACGCGACGACACATTCAAATTCATAAAGCGATGCACTGCAAGCTACGACCTTATATTTGCCGACCCTCCATATGCACTCAAAGGGTTGCCACAAATTCCCGACCTTATAATGAGTAGCACAATGCTAAAGCCCGATGGTATCTTCATTTTTGAGCATGGCAAGGACAATGATTTCAGCAAGCATCCCGATTTTTTCCGCCACATTGCATACGGCAGTGTAAATTTCAGTTTCTTCAGACACGGAGGTGCAGGCTCGCCCGAGGAGTAATGCGGCGAGTTTTTGCATAGTTGCAGATATTTAAGAGAGAGGGAGGATAGTATCTTCCCTCACTTTTATTTTTATAATATAGGAGAGAAGAGACGCGCCAACGACTCTTTCACTCTACACAAGAACGGACGTCTTAGAAACTCGCGCAGAGTGAGCAATCTGCAATTATTTACATCGTCAAGAAATTGGCGCTTAGCCACCCTTGCAAAAGCCTCATCATAGACATAGGCGCACACCTCAAAATTATAGTCGAAACTACGAAAATCGACATTCGCCGAACCGACAACAGCCAGCATATCATCTGAGACACAACTCTTGGCGTGCATCATCCCTGCCGTATAAAGATAAACCTTTACACCGGCTTTCAACAGACGTTCGAGATAAGAACGCGAGGCATAGTCGGCCAAGCGACTATCCGAGCGCTCGGGTATCATCAGGCTGACATCAACCCCAGCAAGTGCAGCACACTCCATAGAGGTAATTACCTGCTCATTGGGCATAAGATAGGGGGTCTGAATATATACATAATTGCGGGCACAAGAGAGCAGCATCACAAACGACGAGGAGACGACGCGCCACTGCCCCACCGGATTGGACATTGCAATTTGCAGTTGCGCGTTGCCCGCACTCGTAGGCTCGGGAAAATATCGGCGGCCGCAAATCATTGAACCGTTGGCAAAATACCAGTCCAAGAGGAACGACGATTGTAGTCCATAGACCCCATAGCCCTTGACAGCCATCATTGTATCGCGCCACACGCCACCATTTATCCCCCGCAGATAACGGTCGGCAATATTACAGCCGCCGACAAAGCCCAATTTCCCATCAATAACAACTATCTTACGATGGTTGCGATAGTTTGTTCCCTTGGACAAGAAGGGGAAATGAACCTTTAAGAATGCTTCGACGTAGCCGCCGGCACAGCGCACCGCATCAAAAAAACGAGGACTGACGTGCCAACAGCCCACACTGTCATATATTATGCGCACCTCGACACCCTCGCGTGCCTTTTTGACAAGAGCATCGCGCAGACGAGTACCACACTCGTCGCTCTCGAATATATAGAATTGCAGATGTATGTGCTCTGTGGCCGAACAGACAGCCTCGTAAAGGCGTTCCATAAAGATTTTCGTATCGGGCAACAACTCGACCTCGGCGGTTGCCATCGAGGCCTCACAAGCATTTTCGAGATAGGCTGCGAGCCCTTGATAAGGCGGTGGTGCCTCGCGCTTAGTGTATGAACGACAGGCAATCTGTGCGCGTTGCTGAATTTGTGCAGCGAAACGAGTGTGAATATACCGACGGCGACGAGTATCGTGCCCAAAGAAGAAATACAACAACAATCCGACGAACGGAAGAAAGAGCAGCAGAAAAGCCCAAGCAAAGGTTGCAAAGGGGTTGCGGTTGCCCAAGATAACCTTTACCATTATCCACAATGCGATAATAACATTGAGCCAATAAAGGAAGCGGAAGAGTATATTCCAATCGAAGATAATCTCCATTTTCACACTGTCATTTATACTAAAATTATGCCTTTGCGAATATACAATTAAACGAGCGAGAAATATCAAGCTTGCTTGAATATTTTTCAAAGCGAGTGAAAAAGTATATCGGCCGAAAGGCCAATATACAATTAAAAAAGGGAAAGTAACAAAAGCCACCTCCCTTTTAATCTATTTTAAACATTAGAATCTATCAATATCCACGTCCACCGCCAAAGCCTCCACCGCGACCAAAGCCACCGGGACCACCGTAGCCACCGGGTCCCATTCCTCGCATCATACGGCGCGTCTCTTTATCGCCCATTGAATTTATCTTATATATTACGTGAACAAGAGCATAGTGATAAATTGCATTATTCTGTGTGTCGCTGCGCATCACAGCATTGATTGTGCGGCTTATGTTACTCTGTTCCTGCAAAATATCGTATAGCTGAACACTGACAGTGAGTGCGTTGTTCGAGAGGAAACTTGCCGAGAGTTGTGCGTTCCACAGAAGCTCATTGGTATTGAATTGCGGGTCCTCGTATCCACGACGGCTCTGCATAGAGAGATTACTCGAAAGTGTAAGATTGTGCCAAGGGAATTTTACGTTTCCACTGGGGCCGTATGTAAAATTCCACGTATCAAGATTCCTGTCGGGCTGTTGCTCGTTACTCGAATGCGAGTAGTTGAGCGAACCATCCATTGTCAACTCAAAAACATCGTTGCGGTAACCGAATTTCAGGCGCTCGCCAATATTTGTTGTCTCTACAATGTTGCGCACACTGCTACTATTGCGGTCGGGGCTTATGTATGAGACCTGATGATTATAGCCTAAACTTGTACCTGTACTATATGTAAATTTCTTGTTTTTGGGTAATGCCGAATTAAAATTAAAGCCTCCGTTTGCACCCCAATTACCGTTAATGTTTACCGGCTGACTAATCTGACCTCCGGTCTCCTCGATATATGTTACACGACGAGTGATACTGTTGAATGTATTGTTAAAGTTAACATTGGCCGAAATTCCTGTCTGCGTATCGGGGTTGTTTGTGCTGAAGAAAGCATTCAAGCGAGTGTTGAACGATGGTTTCAGCCCGGGATTACCCTTTGTTATGTACAACGGGTTGCTGTCGTCGGTAATATCCAACATGTCGGTCATCGATGGTTGGCTTGTCGAGCCTCGAAACATTACGTTAAGAGTGGTTGTTTTATTCCATTTATAACGCAGACGCATATTAGGTGTGATATTATAGACGGTGCGCTTGAGCACTGTGTCGAGCCCAAGATATTGATAGCGCATCTGCGAACTTTGCGGCATCCACGTTACTCCGGCATTCAGATTCATCTTTTCGGTTACGTAACGAAACATTATCTGGGCCTCGTGGCGAGCGTTACGATAGATGGAGAGACGGCTGAGGTCGTCGTCGCGATACTGCTCGTAGTCTTGGGGCAAGGCCGGAAAATCGTAATTGCTGTTAAGCATAAGATGATATATATCGGTTGGAATACTATCAAAGACGTATGTGGCACGGTCGCTGTTGCTGTAACTGTAATTGAATCGGTAGCTCAGTTGCATAAACAGATTTTTGAGAATCGGCTCGGTGTAGCTGAGACGAATATCATAGTTCCAGTTTGTGCCCGGGGTTGTCGAGTAACGACGACGATCGTAGCCTCGACTGCCTGCCGACTGCTGATAGTAGCGAACGTCGTTACTCGATATTGATTTATTTTCACTATCGCTGTAACCGAAACGCCCTTGCATGGTTATATTGCGTCCGGGCTTGCCCAAACGACGGTTCAATTGGAGCATCGCATTGGCCGAGCGGTTTCGGCCGTTGCTCATACTCTCGTTATTGTTACTGTTTATTGCGATAGAGTCGAGCGCGTCGTAAACGTCGCCGAATCTATCCATAGGATACTCTAAAAGCGTAAAGGGGTCGGCCGAGAATGTAGCCGATGTACCCTTCGACCATCCGTCGTTGGTGCGCCACGAGAATGACGGAAGGAATATTATGCTTGTAAGAGTATCGGGTTTCCACTCGATGCGGAAATTACCATTGATATTCGAGTTTCGGCCGAAACTGCGGTTGCGGCTGTTGCTGAATTGATTGCTGCGTCCCTCGGTCATAAAATACTCCGATGCCGTGAACGACTGGTTGTCCGAGTCGGTGTGCCGGTAGCGCACATTACCTCCAAACTCGAATTTATCGGTCTCGGTGGCAAAGTTGAAAGCACCGTCCTTGTGGGCGCTCAGTCCGCCACCACCCCAACCCGAGAAGCCACGGTCGTTGACATTGTTGGCCGATAGCACTAACGACATTTGGCTTGTCGATGAAAAGAGATTCGACATATTTTTGAACGAATAACGCTCTTTTGTTCCGTAAGCAAGGTCGATGTTTCCGAAGAATCCCTCGTCGGCACCTTTCTTCATCTGAAGGTCGAGCACGGTCTCTTCCTCGCCGTCGTCAATTCCCGTAACGCGGGTAAAGTCGCTCTGTTTGTCATAGAATTTCACTTTATCGACAAGCTCGACGGGTACATTCTTCAGTGCCACATTTTTGTCTGTTCCAAAGAAGTCCTTGCCTTTCATAAGGATGCGATTAACGGTTTTTCCGTTAATCTTTATTGTTCCATCCTCCTCGACCTGTACTCCGGGATATTTTTTTATAAGCTCTTCGAGCATCGAACCGGGAGCCACACGAAAAGCCGATGTATTATATATTGTCGTGTCCTCGGCCATTGTGATTGGAGGGGCCTCGGCCGTTACAACTGCCTCGTTAAGCACCGCAACGTCGTCGGTGAGCACAATATTACCAAGCTCAACGCTCTTCTTGGCCTCAATTTTCACATTCTTTTCCTGTGCCACAAACCCCACACAAGTGAGACGAAGCAAATAATCGCCGGCAGACACCTGTAATGAAAATTTACCATTCTGATCACTTGCAGCACCGGCTTTATAAACCGTATCGGGCAGAAGATAGAGTTGCAAGGCTACGTTCTGAAGAGGTGCGTTCTCGCTCTTACTATAAACGACACCGGTCAATGTTCCGTTTTTTTTCTTTTCTCTTTCTTGAGCAGATACGACAATTGCCGCGAAAATCACAAATAAAAAGAGTAATCTCTTTCTCATAATTATATTTTTCTTAATTTCTCAATTTGCATCAAACATTTGACGAGAAATAGATAAAATAGTTTAATTTCAACAAAAATCTTTCTAAAAATAGTTATTGCGATAATATTAGAAGATACAAATCTAAGAATTATATATTATATTAGCAACCGAATAAGAAAGAACAAGGTTGGAATATGAGTTGTGAAGATAGGGACAATTTGTCAACGATGATACTTAATAAGATAGCAGGGACGCTGCCCCGCACGTTCGGCGAGCCGCTAAAGGAAGCACTGCGCCATACTTTTGCCGATGCAGGCGAGGATAGCGTATGCGCCTCGGCCATTATAGGGATGCTCTATCTGTCGCATCGCCTCAAAAAATTCCCGCAAACAAAGTTGCGTACATATTGCTGCAACCTGCGTCAAGAGATAAGCCCGCTGCCACTCGATTGTCGGCACTACGAAGAGATATGTTCGGCAATTAAAGGCGGAACACCCACCACCGCCATCCTTATAGATAACAAATTATTGGCACAAGAAACAACTATTGAGAAAGAGCACATTTTAGAGGCACTCGATTTTATAAGTAACGGTTAAGGGACAGTGTCCCGTAACAACAGAATTCAAAAGCAGCCCCACCCTGCACAAATGAGCAGATGCAAACTCACCCAACTTCTTAAAAAAACATAAATTCAAGAATTATTGATACAATTCAATACTTTTTATTGTAATTTCGCAGAATAACCCCATAGAATAATCTAAAATCCAACAGACTATGAAAATAAAAAGAATCGCATACCTCATAGCTATCGTATCGACAGCGTTTATGACAGTATCTTGCAGTAGCGACAGCGACAGTTTCGACCCCTATCAGGCACAGGAGAAAGTACCCCTCTATCCCTCTAAAATGACATTCCGCAGTGCCACCGACAACGCTTCGACACAAGAGGACTGGACATTCAAATATAACACCGACAACACCATTAAAAGCTACACCTGCAAGCAGACCATAAAGAAAAACGACGGCCTGACAATCACAGAGACAACAAGCGGCAAGCTCGACTATTATACCGACCACAACAAGAATCGTCGATTAGTCAACACAATATACGTCAACTACAAAAGCTCGAAAGGCGCCGCCTACAAAGATACAATTACCGAGAGTGCCACATTCTTGGGCGACTACATAAGCCGCATCGAGATTATGAAGAAACACAATCAGAATGGCAAGAGCGAGATAATTTCGTATGAGCGCAATTTCACCTACTCGCAAGATTACTGCACAGGCAGCTCGGTGCGCGACACAAACAACGAAACAACCTACACCTATCGTTGGAGCGGCGAATGTCTGACACAGGTAACGATACACAATCAGAGCATAAATGGCAACAACCTGACCCACGACACCTACGCATACACCTATAACAATCGCGAGGTTGTATCGGACAACGGGTTCAACGCATTGGCGTTCATCTATGGGCACAACCCTAAAATATACGCAGCAATGGGCTTTTTTGGAAAGACAACACCATATAAACTTGAGACACAAAGCTACAATGGTTACGAGAAAATCGACGGCCGTCAATACCCACTGCAATCATACATCCTCGATTACAGCATAAACGAGATTCCCGGAAGCATACTCGAATACTCGGCTGTAGCCGACAACTACGATGAATACTCTTACACATTCCGCAAATAGAAAACCCGACAATGCGACAATCAAAAAGCAAATACGCCAATATCGACGACAACCAATGGATAGACATTCTAAGAGCAACACCAAAGATTGACGAGGCGCACAGATATTTCTTCTGCGAGAAATGCAAGGTATTTCTCAAGTACATATCCTTAACAATATTTGGGAGTGGCAGCACTTATGGAATCTTAGGTAGTTTCTACCAATTTTTATCATACGACGATTGGCGTGTGCTTCGCAACTACAAGGGCCGCAACGGTGCATCACTATGCAGCTACTTGTCGCAGAGTGCCATACACCATTTTACGGCAATGAAAAGGCGCGAAGATGCTATTATCAGAGTCGATTTAGACCAACTCACCATCTTGCAGGAATTATCGCAATTTACAATCGAAGAGAAAGAAGAGACACCACCCGTGTGGGACGCCTTCGAGCAGTTGAGCGAGCGCGACAGGACAATTTTAAGGCTTTTGGTCATCGAGGAGAAGAGCGCCCTTGAGGCTGCCGATGAAATTTGGCCCTATGTAAGGAGTAAAAATAAAGATTGGCGCTCAATGCCACCAAAAAGAGTACAGGACACTATTGCGATGCTCAAAAAACGCGCTATACTAATCCTCTCTTTAGAGCTTAAGAAACACCATAAATGCTTGTACTATTAGGCAGCTATCTATGTAAATAAGAGGCATTTTTAAGCATAACAACTCATTTAAATTTACTATAAAGAGTTTAAAAGTCGAACGACCTTTCAATCACACCGTTTTTCTTTATATTTAGAGTTTCTTCTAAAGCAGCCAGAAAATCCTCTAAGCATCCTAAAGAAAGATAGTCGGCCTTATCCGAGTACCAAGCTGCAGGACGAATGTTTACTATAACCTTGTTTTTGTATTGTACTTTTATAGGCCACACTCCTCTTGTATTACAAATTTCCCAAAGATTTTTCATCCTGAATTTCTCTATAGTAGCAACGCCATTTTCGCTTTTGTACTTAATAAGCAAATGTTTGGAGTGTAATTTCCAAGACTTATCAATTACAAGATTTATAAAACTACGAAATACTGCAACATCAAAGTTTGGACTACCGGTGAAAGATTTTACTTCAAGCTAATATATCTCCAAATACACACAATCAGCCAAAAGTTTTAATGACTTTTGGCTGATTGTGTGTATTTGATAAAAGACTAAATTCTCTTTTGTTATATTCCTCCCATAAAAATTGAGAACATCCACATTGCACACGATGTAACGTGGTTCGTACCCTCGGGAGCGGGTTGTAATGTTGCCATACTACCAAACGCTGCCATCGCTGCCTCGACATTCTCATAAGGAACAACATTGTCATCCTTGCTGTGATAGAATTTCACCGGGTGCTTGGGTGTCCATCCCTTTGTAAGGTCGTTCTTCTCGAAGCAGGTAAAGAGCGCCTGCATCATAGGAGACGAGAAGTCGGCAGCCTCGGCCGAGAGAAGGTCGGCCACTGCCACTTTATTATCGCCTTGAACACCAAGATGCTCAAAGAAAATGGCGTTAATATCGGTGGTTGTATGCTTCTTATCGGCAATGGCTGCATCAATCAGAGGTTTTATCTTATTGTACTTGTCCGAGAAGAAATCTTCTTCGCTCCAACTGCCTAAAATTTCGGGATAGGATGCTATCATAGATTTTAGCACCATAGGAAGTACCACAGGATAGTCTAACTCGCCCCAGCGCACATAAGCCTTAAATGTCTCGATGAGAGAGTAGGCGCCGGCTGCACAGCACGAGTGCGAGAATCGCCAACGGCTTGCAAGCTCGGGGTCGCTGTCGAAATATTTATGTACGGCAAGCGCATTTGAGCCGCCTTGCGATGCGCCCAGCACACAAAGACTCCACCCGCCTTGTAACAACGATGCCGAGTGGTCTCGGCAAATGGTGTATGCAGCCTTTAGTGCATCTATTGAGTTTACAGCTGCAAGGTCGTAGTTGAGATAGGGGTGCATACGGTCGGCTGTGTGGCCGTAGCCTAAATAGTCGGGCATTACAACTACACTGTTGCCTATTATATGCGCCTCCATAGGATAGCTGTTCGACGGTGCTTCGCCATCCGAGGTTATTGTATAATGCTCGACAAGGCAAATGTTATCGGGAGTTATATCGTACCACGAGGTGTCGAGTTTGTAACGATTCCAATAGACCACAGATGAGAGTTTTACAGGGTTGCCCTGATGGTCGGTGCTGTTGTACAGATATTTCACTTTTCTGTAGCCTAATGTTACACCCTTGACACCAAGGGCTTTCTCTAATTCCTCGGCACGTTTGTCCAAGGCATCGAGGAACATTGTACGCAGTGTCGAAGTGCTGATGCCTGCACCAAAATTGCCGCCACCCACGGGAAATAGTTTATCCATAAGTTCTTCGGCTGTAAAGTCCTCGGTCGAGACTATTTCGTACGTTACCCCATCGACCGACGGAGTAACGGGTGCAACCGCATCGTCATCGTCGCTGCTGCAAGCTGCCACGAGCATAAAAGAGAGTAGCAGCAGCGAGTATTTTTTCAACAATTCTTTCATTCTTTGTATTTTTTTAGGTTCATTTTATATACATTCGTCTCTTTGGGTTCAAATCCTGCCGAACGATAAAGGACATTGGCTGCCACACGTGCGGGCTTCGAGGTGAGCATCAGAGTACCACCCATTGTGCGTGCCTCGGCAATGGCGTGCTCGACGAGCATACGTCCGAGGGAGTGTCCGCGCATTGCACTATCGACTACAACATCTTCTATCCACAATTTGCGTCCTGTTGGTGCAAGATAATGTGCAAGCGTCAACATTCCACACACTTTATCGTCGCACAAAAGCAGATAGAGGTTGCTCGACGAGGAGAGGGTCAGCGCTTTATATGTCTCTTCGTTAAATTCGACAGGGGTCGATGAGAGTTGTCCCAAGAGTTGCACGATAGGCTGCACATATTGCAGGGCTTCACTTGTGGCCTTGACAATCTTAATTTTCTCTTGCATATTGAAAAGGGGTTGATTATAGTTTCACCTTGCACTTTTTACCTTTTGATTCATTTTGCAGGCGGTCGAGCACTGTAACAACGTAGGTGTATCGTCCTTTTGTATCTTGTGGCAGTCGGTAGAAGGGGTCGGATGTTATTGCCACTATATTGGCGGGGTTGTCTGTATCGACTTTTTCTTTAGCGTCGAAGCGATAAACGACGTATCGCCACGGCTCGTCAAGAGGATTATTGTTTTTATTCTTTGCCGTAAGCCACACAAGCACCTTGCCGTCGTTTGTATCAATGAGGCGCACGCCCTTTACTTTTTTAGGGGCTTTTTTGTCTATAAACGGCGATAGAGGCATCAATGAGGGGTAACGATGATAGTAGTGTTCGAGTGCTTCGCGGTAGCGTCCCACGTTGTTTGCAGCCGAGGCTGCGTCCCACTGGCAAGAGCCTTGGATACTCTTTTGGGCGCGTTGCAGTTTCATCTTCATCGGTTGCTGATGAAGCCCGGGGGTTACGGGGTCGGCGGCACGTACTGTACGGTTAACATCCTGCCCTATATAAAGGGGGCGGTTCGAGGCATATTTTGCCCACCATTTTACGAGTGTCTCGTAATCGGCTGCCTTGTGTCCTATTTCCCAATATACTTGCGGAATACAATAATCGACCCAGCCCTCGTTTATCCAGCAGAGTACATCGGCATAAAGCTCGTCGTAGGCCTGAAGACCCTTGGTGGCACTGCCCTCGGGAACGTCGGCCGAGGCGTTGCGGTATATTCCAAATGGCGACACGCCGAATTTAAGCCACGGCTTCGCTGCACGCACAGTCTCGTGCAACTGTTTTATGAGACGGTTCACATTCTCGCGACGCCAATCGCCTCGGTCGGTGGCACGGCTGCGACGAAAATCGGCCTCGTCGTTAAATTCCTTGCCTTTTACGGGATAGGGGTAGAAATAGTCGTCGATGTGAAGGCCGTCAACGTCGTAACGCGTGATAATATCGCGTGCGACGGTGCATATATAATCGCGATTTTCTTTCAGTGCGGGGTTAAAGTAGAGCTGTCCTTCGTAGGCAATAAAACGCTCGGGGTTGAGGGCGCTGCGATGGTTGGGAGCAACCTTTTTCGTTCCTTTTGTGCGGGCACGATAGGGATTTATCCAAGCGTGTAGTTCCATATTGCGTTTGTGGCTCTCCTCGACCATAAAAGCCAGAGGGTCCCAACCGGGCGAGACGCCTTGCTTGCCTGTCAGAAAACGGCTCCACGGTTCAATGTTCGATGGGTACAGTGCATCGCCCTCGACACGCACCTGAAAAATTATGGCGTTTATATTGGCACGCTGAAGATTATCAAGCATCGTTGTAAGATACTCTTTCATACGAGCCTCGCTCATATTCATAAACTGTCCGTTAACAGCCTGTATCCACGCCCCACGAAACTCGCGTTTGGGGTGCTCGCCATCTTTGGCTGCAAGATTGCCTGCCATCATCGAGCATATTAAAAGCAAAAGGATTGGTAATATATTTTTCATTTTTTAAAATTTTTACATAAACTCGTGCGAAGATAATGATTTTTCGCATTATTCGGTGTTACTTTTTCGACAAGATAGCACTTTTTTGTGTATTTTCGCGCAATGGAACAGAAGCATACTGATAATATGACCGAAAAGGATTCTATTATTATACGTGGAGCAAGAGTAAATAATCTAAGGAATGTAGATATCGATATTCCGCGGGGTAAGTTCGTTGTAATAACCGGCCTGTCGGGGTCGGGAAAATCGTCGCTTGCCTTTGACACTCTTTATGCCGAGGGGCAGCGTCGTTACGTCGAGTCGCTATCGTCGTATGCCCGACAATTTTTGGGACAGATGAACAAGCCCGAATGCGACTTTATAAAGGGGATTCCACCGGCAATTGCCATCGAGCAGAAGGTTAACAACCGCAATCCTCGCTCGACAGTGGGCACAAGCACCGAGATTTACGAGTATATGAAGCTGCTGTATGCCAGAATAGGAAAAACATACTCGCCTGTAAGCGGTGCTCTTGTTAAGAAGAACACGCCTGAAGACCTTTTGGAGTGTATGAAAAGCCGTCCCGAGGGCAGTCGCTTTATGTTGCTCGCTCCAATTGCCCGACGTAAAGACCGCAGCCTCGATGAACAGTTGGCAATATACCGACAGCAGGGGTTTGCACGCGTGTGGGTCGATGGCGAGGTTAAGCGCATCGACGACTATAAGGCTCAGAAGGGCGAGACACCCTATCTGCTCATCGACCGTTTGACTGTATCATCGTCGGGCGAGACGGCCAGCCGACTGCTCGACTCGGCCGAGACGGCCTTCTACGAGGGGGGCGGCACCTGTCTCATCCAATTCACCGATGAGGAGAAGCCTCACACATTCAGCATACGCTTCGAGGCCGACGGGATGACCTTTGAAGAGCCAAGCGAGCAGATGTTCTCTTTTAACTCGCCCATTGGCGCCTGCCCCGAGTGCGAAGGCTTTGGACGCATTGTGGGCATCGACGAGAATCTTGTTGTACCCAATAAGGCTCTGAGCGTTTATGACGGAGCTGTATTCTGCTGGCGAGGCGAGAAGATGGGCGAATGGAAAAATGCGTTCTGTATGCACGCTCCTAAGGACGATTTTCCCATTTTCGAGCCCTACTACAACCTTACCGATGAACAAAAAGATTATCTGTGGCACAAAGGCCCGTATATCGAAGAGTATGACGAGTGTATAAGCATCGACAATTTCTTCAAAATGGTGCGCGAGAATCAGTATAAGATACAGTACAGAGTGATGCTCGCACGCTATCGTGGAAAGCCAATATGCCCCGTGTGTAACGGCCGCCGTCTGAAAAAAGAGGCAGGCTACGTGAAAGTGGGTGGTAAGAGCATCACCGACCTTGTCGAGATGCCGGTAACACAACTGAAAGAGTTTTTCGACACGCTCGCACTGGACGAGCACGACACTGCTGCCGCCCGCCGCATACTTATAGAGATAAAGAACAGGGTCGATTGCCTCATAGACGTGGGGCTGGGCTATCTGACTATGAACCGCTTGAGCAACACACTCTCGGGCGGCGAAAGCCAGCGTATAAACCTTGTAACCTCACTGGGCAGTAATCTCGTGGGCTCGCTTTACATTCTCGACGAACCCAGTATAGGACTGCACAGCCGCGACACCGAGCGTCTCATAAGCGTTCTTTACCGTCTGCGCGACCTTGGCAACACCGTGGTGGTTGTCGAGCACGACGAGGAGATTATCCGCGCTGCCGACTACATTATAGACGTAGGCCCGAAAGCCGGCTCATACGGTGGCAATATTGTCTTTAAAGGCAATATGCAGGATATTAACCTCGAAAGTCCCGGCTACACTGCAAAATATCTGTTGGGCACCGAGACTATCGACCTACCCTCTTTCCGTCGTAAAAGCAATAATTATATAAACATTAAAGATGCCCGCGAGAATAATCTCAAGGGGATAGACGTAAAATTCCCGTTGAATTGTATGACAGTGGTGAGCGGTGTCAGCGGCTCGGGAAAATCGACCCTTGTGCGCGACATTCTTTACAGAGCGCTGATGCGCCATTTTGGGCACACCTGCGACGCTCCGGGACAGCACGACGGCATCGACGGCGCACTCAGGCTGATTAACGGTGTGGAGTTTGTCGATCAGAATCCCATTGGAAAATCGTCGCGTTCTAACCCGGCCACTTATCTGAAAGTATATGACGATATTCGCCATCTTTTTGCAGGACAGCCGCTTGCCAAGCAATTAGGATTCGGTGCAGGTTATTTCTCGTTCAACTCCGAGGGCGGACGATGCGAGGAGTGCAAGGGCGAGGGCAAGATAAACGTATCAATGCAATTTATGGCCGACCTTCAATTGGAGTGCGATGCCTGCCACGGCCGACGCTTTAAGAACGAGGTGTTAGAGGTAAAATTTCACGATAAAAGCATTTACGACATTCTTGAGATGACTGTTGGCGATGCAATAAATTTTTTCCAAGAGCACGGGCAGAATAAGATTGCATCGAACCTGCAACCACTGCAAGATGTAGGCCACGCATACATAAAACTGGGACAATCCTCATCGACCCTCTCGGGTGGCGAGAATCAGCGTGTAAAACTCGCCTATTATTTGAGCCGACAGAGTGAGCAACCAACAATGTTTATCTTTGACGAGCCAACCACCGGACTGCACTTTCACGACATAAAAAAGTTGCTCGACAGTTTCCGCCGCCTTATCGACCGCGGACACACGCTTGTTATTATCGAGCACAATATGGACGTAATAAAATGTGCCGATTATCTTATCGATCTTGGCCCCGACGGTGGCGAGAATGGCGGTCATCTTGTTGCGTGTGGCACGCCCGAGGAGGTTGCCGCCTGCGAGGCATCTTACACAGGACACTATCTTAAAGATAAGCTATAAAAAACAGAGCACAAAAATGTGCTCTGTTTTTTATAGCTTACCCGACTATATTATCCCATAGAATATTCCACCAAAAGCGCCGCAAAGAATAAGAATCAGGATAGGACTCCATTTTAAGTATCTCAAAGCTATAAAAGCAAAAAGAAACAGGCCCACACTGACACCGAATTGTACGTTATTCTCGCCCGGCGATCCGAAATTATCACTATTCATAAGCAGAAGTGCAGCCGAGGCTATGAGCCCCACAACCACCGGACGAAGCACTGCAAAAAGTGCCTCTACGCGCCTACTACCACTATATTTCATAAAATATCGACTGATAATAAGCATCAGAATGAACGACGGCAGCATCACCGCAAATGATGCCAACAGCGAGCCTGCCACAGCCAATAGTTGCGAGCCCCCGCTGTTTATTACAGCAGTATAACCCACGTATGTTGCCGAGTTTATGCCTATGGGGCCGGGCGTCATCTGACTGACAGCCACAATATCGGTAAACTCCTGCATACTCATCCACGAGTGGCGTGTAACAACCTCGCCCTGTATAAGCGAAAGCATCCCATAGCCCCCTCCGAAGCCAAAAAGACCTATTTTAAAGAATGTATAGAAAAGTTCCAAAAAAAGTATCATCCTTTACCTCCTTTCAGCCTGCCCCACAGAAAGCCAGCAACAGCTGCTATCATTATTATATATATAGGCGATACACCCATAGCAACAATGAGCAATGCCGAGAGAATGGGTATCCACACATTAGTCCATCCGATGCGGGCACTCTTGGCCACTGAAAATACCGGAGCGGCAATAAGAGCAACCACCGCAGGACGCAGGCCCATAAACACATTGTTCACCACGCTGTTATTACTGAAACTATCAAAGAAGAAGGCAACAGCAAGAATTATCAGCACCGAGGGAAGCACATTACCTACCGCTGCAACAATAGAGCCGCGTACTCCGCGCAATTTATATCCGATGAAGATTGATATATTTACCGCAAACACCCCCGGTGCAGTCTGGGCAATGGCCAAAAGGTCGAGAAATTCCCCTCTCTCGACCCAACGGTTGCGCTCGACAACGTCGCGCTCGATGAGTGGAATCATCGCATAGCCGCCGCCAATGGTAAAAAGTCCTATCTTAAAAAAGGTAATAAATAGATTCAGCATACGATTATATTATCAAAGAGGGTGCCGGCACCCTCTTTGATAAAAATATTGTGTAGTTTCTTATAATCACTTAACCTTATCGGCCACCCAATTGTAGGCGTTGCGGAAAATCTCTATCCACGGTGTTACATCATCGGCAAGATGATTCTGAGGATAGGCTGCACACTGCCACGGGAAAATGGCACGCTCGGGGTGAGGCATCATTGCCACGTGGCGACCGTTGGCACTTGCAAGCGCTGCAACGCCATAAGACGAGCCGTTAGGATTGGCAGGATAGCCGTCATAAGAGTAACGTGCTACAATATTATATTGTTCGGCAGCATAGGGAAGGTCGAATTTGCCCTCGCCGTGAGCAACCCATACACCCAGACGGCTGTTCGATAATGAGCCGAAGAGTACGCTGTTATTCTCGGGAATATTTACACCCACGAACGACGACTCGAATTTGTGCGAATTATTGTGGCGCATATATCCGCGCTTCTCGTGCTCGGGGTTAATGAGATTGAGTTCCATCATCAGCTGGCAACCGTTACAGATTCCAAGCGAGAGAGTATCCTCGCGACGGTAGAAACAGTCGAGGGCAGCCTTAGCCTTGGGATTATAAAGGAATCCGCCTGCCCAACCTTTAGCCGAGCCAAGAACATCCGAATTCGAGAATCCTCCGCAGAATACGATAAATTTAACCTCGTCGAGTGTCTCGCGACCGCTGATAAGGTCGGTCATTGTAACATCCTTTACGTCGAAGCCTGCAAGGTGCATAGCGTAGGCCATCTCGCGCTCGCCATTTGTACCCTTTTCACGGATAATGGCAGCACGCACACCCGATTTTTCGCGACGGTCGGCCGACATTCCATAGCTATCGAGCATTCCTGTGAACTTCGAGGGGAGACGGAAACGCAAAGGCTGCTCTTTGTAATTCTTGAGGCGCTCGTCGGCACAGCCGTTGAAGCTCTGCTTGCGATCCATAAGGTAAGAGCTGTCGAACCACACATTGCGGTAGTGGTCAATATCGAACAGACGAGTGCGTTTATCCTTAGCCACTGCGATATGACGTTTCTTCGTGGGTTCGCCAATCTTTACATAACAGATGCCTGCTGCATCGAGAATCTCTTGCATACGGCACTTGTTCTTGTCGGCTACCTGAATTACAAGCGCAGGGTTCTCGGCAAAGAGCAGTTTTACAATATCTTTCTCGGCCATTGCATCGAGATTTATTTCCATACCACCCTCGACGTTGGCAAAGCACATCTCCAAGAGAGTGGTTATAAGACCTCCGGCCGAGACGTCGTGTCCTGCAAGGATAAGTCCCTCGGCAACGAGCGACTGCACTGCATCGAAAGCCTCGGCGAAATATTCGCTGTTCTGAACCGTGGGAACGTCGCTGCCTACACAGCCCATAGACTGTGCAAATGCCGAGCCGCCAAGGCGCAGATAATCGAAACTGAAGTCAATGTGGTAGAATGAGCTCTTGGGCTCGGCTGCCATCACGGGCGATACAACCTTGCGTATGTCGCTCACCTCGCCGCCGGCCGACACAATTACTGTTCCCGGGCTTATAACCTTTGTGCCATCGGGATATTTTTGTGTCATCGAGAGCGAGTCTTTTCCTGTGGGCACGTTTATCTGAAGGTCGCAGCAGAACTCGGACAGCGCCTCGACGCCACGATACAGACGCGCATCCTCGCCCTCTTGCGAACGGCAAGGCCACATCCAGTTGGCACTGAGCGAAATTGTTTTTATTCCATCGGTAAGAGGTGCAAGTACTATATTTGTAAGAGCCTCGGCAACGGCAAGCACCGAACCTTTTGCGGGGTCGGCAAGGCCGGCCTGCGGCGCGTGTCCTATCGAGGTTGCAATACCTTGGCGACCGCGATAATCGAGAGCCACCACTCCACAGTCGCTCAAAGGCAGCTGAATCTCGCCTTGACACTGCTGACGGGCTATCTTTCCCGTTACCGAACGATCGACCTTATTTGTGAGCCAGTCTTTACAAGCAACCGCCTCAAGACGGAGCACGTTGGTAAGATACTCTTCGATATTATCGGCATTGTACTCTACATTCTTATATTTGCGTTCAACTGTCTTATCGACCATATAGGTCTTGGGCGATGAACCGAACATCTGACTAACCGAAAGGTCAAAGGGGCGTTTGCCGTCGGCCTGCTCAAAGGCGAAACGCGCGTCGCCTGTTGTCTCACCCACGACGTACATCGGAGCACGCTCGCGCTCGGCAACCTTGCGCACATAGTCTATCGCATCTTCTTTTATGAGAAGTCCCATACGCTCTTGCGACTCGTTGGCAATAATCTCTTTAGCCGAGAGGGTCTTGTCGCCCACCGGTAGTTTGGACATATCGATAAGTCCGCCACACTCCTCGACAAGCTCGGAGAGGCAGTTTACGTGTCCGGCCGAGCCGTGGTCGTGAATAGAGACTACGGGGTTAACGTCGTCCTCGCACAGTGCACGCACTACATTGTAGGCGCGTTTCTGCATCTCGGCATTGGCACGCTGTACGGCGTTGAGCTCAATTCCCGACGAGTAGCGTCCTGTGTCAACCGATGACACCGAGCCTCCTCCAAGGCCGATGCGATAGTTGTCGCCACCCATCACAATTACTTTATTGCCCTTCTCGGGAGCGCCCTTAAGACAGTCGCGACGTGTGCCGTAGCCCACTCCTCCGGCAAGCATTATTACCTTGTCGTAACCATAAACCTCGTTGTTCTCGGCGTGCTCGAATGTGAGTACCGAACCGCAGATAAGCGGCTGTCCGAATTTGTTTCCAAAGTCGGATGCACCGTTAGAGGCCTTGATAAGAATCTGCTCGGGGGTCTGATAGAGCCATTTGCGCACGGGCAGAATCTGCTCCCAGCAGCGGTCGTCGTAAGTGCGGGGGTAAGAGGTCATATACACGGCTGTTCCCGCAATGGGCCACGAACCTTTACCACCGCCCATACGGTCGCGAATCTCGCCGCCTGTACCGGTCGAAGCGCCGTTGAAAGGCTCGACGGTAGTGGGGAAATTGTGTGTCTCGGCCTTCAGTGAAATAACCGTCTCAATGTCTTTTATTACAAAATAGTCGGGCATCGAGTGGTCGGCCGGGGCAAATTGCTCGACCACAGGGCCTTGTGCAAAGGCTACATTATCCTTATAGGCCGAGAGTATGCGGTTGGGATTCTCGTTTGTGGTACGCTTAATCATTGCAAAGAGCGACGATGGCATCTCCTCGCCGTCGATTATGAATGTTCCGCCGAATATTTTATGACGGCAGTGCTCCGAGTTTATCTGTGCAAAGCCAAAGACCTCGCTGTCGGTGAGTTTACGACCAAGCTCGCCCTCGACGCGATGCAGATAATCAATCTCCTCTTTCGAGAGGGCCAGTCCCTCGGCCTCGTTGTAACTGTCAAGGTCGTCGATAAACTCAATGGGCTTAGGCTCGATACTTATTCTGAAGATATTCTGGTCGAGGCCCTTATACATACGCTGAAGCATTGGGTCGTACTGTGCATTCTCGTCCTGAACGGGGAAATACTCCTCGATGCGCACAATGCCCTCAATTCCCATATTTTGGGTAATCTCAACAGCGTTGGTACTCCACGGAGTTACCATTTCGCGACGGGGGCCTACAAAATAGCCCTCGACAGCTTCGCCGTCAATGAGTGAAGCCTCACCGTAAAGCCAACAGAGTTTCTGAATCTCGTCGGTGCTCAAAGTATGGGAAATTTCGGTTGCAATTACCGAACTACCCGATGTACTGAAAAAGTAAATCATATATAAATAACTTTTTGTTTAATTATTTCATTCAAAAATTGTTGCACAGCGTCTCTGCACAAAGGCGCAAGAGCCTTGCCGTACCAGTGTGCGAAGATAACACAAAAAAATGAGACAAGAGCAACAAACGTCCCTATTTATTAAAAATGTCTAAATAATAAACATAAGAAACTGCGGCAAATAATTACAAAAACAGATTCACATCAACCTTATAGCCCGACATACGTTATTTTTTTATAAATTTGCCACCGAATTTTATTAAAATAGGCTACATATTTATGGAAAATATAATTATCGGACTTGCAATTCCATTCATAGGCACCACGATAGGTGCTTCAATGGTATTTCTGTTACGGAACAGTATAAGCGCTTTTAAACAAAAGTTATTATTGGGATTTGCATCGGGAATAATGGTGGCTGCTTGTTTCTGGTCGTTGTTGCAACCGGCCATAGAGCAAAGCAGCGACGGTACTTTTACGAGCATCCTGCCTATCCTCGGCGGCTTTGCGGCAGGAATAGGATTTCTGCTTGCGCTCGATACGTTTATCCCCCACCAGCACCTCGACAGCGCAAAGGCCGAGGGCGTCCCCTCGGCACTACCACGCTCGACAAAATTGGCACTTGCTGTAGCCCTGCACAATATCCCCGAAGGAATGGCCGTAGGTGTTGTCCTTGCCGGTGCAATTGGCGGCAACACGACATTAACCCTCGCAGGCGCTTTTGCCTTGTCAATCGGAATGGCCATACAGAATATTCCCGAGGGGGCGATAATCTCACTACCCCTGCGCACCGAGGGGAAAAGCAGCATAAAAGCATTCACTCTGGGGATGCTCTCGGGGTTAGTCGAGCCTGTTGCCGCCATTTTCACGCTACTGTTTCTTGAGGACACAGCCGGAGCAATGCCTCTGCTTTTGTCGTTTGCAGCCGGAGCAATGCTATACGTTGTGGTCGAAGAACTTATACCCGAGTCTCAGGCGGGCGAGCACAGCAATATTGGCACAATAGGATTTGCAGCAGGCTTTGCACTGATGATGATACTCGACACTGTTCTATAGTACCACAGAAACATCCTCAATAGAATTTAACGAATAAAAAAAAGAAAAATTAACACAAAAAAGCCATCCACCCCTAAACTTATTTTTATTACCTTTGCCGAATCCATTAAACCGACGCCTCCAACGATGAAAAAACGGTAATTTTTATCGCGACAATAGGCCGTTTTACGGCCTATAATCAAAGGTTATAAAGGTCGAACCATTAAAAGAAACAAGAAAATTTTTAGAATATGAATTTTGTCCTACTGTTCACAATGATTGTGGCATCGCTGCTGCTGGTATTTGCAGGAATGTTGGTAGCACGCCTAATTTCGCCACGCACACACAACAAGCAGAAAGGCGAGGCATACGAGTGCGGTATTCCCACTCAAGGTGAAACTTGGGTGCACTTCAAAGCCGGTTACTATTTGTTTGCCATTCTGTTTTTAATGTTCGACATTGAGACTGTGTTTCTTTTTCCGTGGGCAACCATAGTAAAAGAGATTGGAATGAATGCACTGCTTGGTGTATTATTCTTTTTATTCATCCTCACATTGGGCCTTGCATACGCTTGGCGCAAGAAAGCACTTGAATGGAAATGAAAAAGCCTGCCATAAAATCAATACCTTACGACGAGTTTAAGGACAACGAGACCCTTGAGGCCCTCGTTGAAGAGATAAACAAAGAGCGCACAAATGTCATTGTGGGCAAGCTCGACGACCTTATAAATTGGGGACGTAGCAACTCGCTATGGTCGCTTACCTTTGCCACAAGCTGCTGCGGAATAGAGTTTATGGCTGTAGGAGCAGCCCGATACGACTTTGCCCGCTTCGGATTCGAGGTTACACGTAACTCGCCTCGTCAGGCCGACCTTATAATGGTTGCCGGAACAATCACACACAAGATGGCCCCTGTGCTCAAGCGTCTGTACGACCAGATGGCCGAGCCCAAATATGTTGTAGCAGTGGGCGGTTGCGCAATAAGCGGCGGCCCTTTCAAAGGTTCGTACCACGTGCTCAACGGCGTTGACAAGATATTACCCGTAGATGTTTATATCCCCGGATGCCCTCCACGCCCCGAAGCAATGCTTTACGGAATGATGCAGTTGCAACGTAAAGTCAAGGTCGAGAAATTCTTTGGTGGCAAAAATCGCAAATACAGCCGCGACGAGATGTCCAAAGAACCGATAATTGTTACTAATGCCCCCATTCAAACAACCGATAATAAAGAAGAGAAATGACCCCCACATTCATTGACATAAAGGAACTGCGCACGCAGATGAAAGAGCTCCGTTCCAAGGGTATGGATTTTTTACGCGACCTCATCGGAATTGATTGGGGCGAAGAGGGGCTCGGTGTTATCTATATGCTCGAAAATAGTAACACAGGCGAGAACAAGCAATATGCCGTAAAATGCGAAAATCGCGAAAATCCGCAAATACCCACAGTACACGATATTTGGAAAGTTGCCGAGCTATACGAGCGCGAGGTATATGACTTTTTCGGAATAGAGTTTACAGGACACCCCGACCTGCGCCGTCTTTATTTGAGAAACGACTGGGTGGGACACCCCCTGCGCAAAGATTACGACGAGAGCGAGGCTCTGAACCCCATCCGCCTCGAAAGCGAGATTACCGAGGATGTGCAGCGCCCCTATGAGATTGCCGAAGATGCCGAAATGGCCAAGATAGATAAAGAGACCAACATAATTCACGGCGACCAGTATATCATAAACATCGGCCCGCAGCACCCGGCAACCCACGGTGTACTCCGTTTCCGCTTGGCACTCGACGGCGAGGAGATTAGAAAAATCGACATTCGCTGTGGCTACATTCATCGAGGCATTGAGAAGATGAGCGAAAAGCTCACCTATCCACAGATTTTGGCCCTCACCGACCGCCTCGATTATTTAAGCGCCCATCAGAATCGCCACGCATTGTGTATGTGCATCGAGAAGGCAATGGGCCTTGAAATAACAGAGCGCACACAGTATATACGCACCATTATGGACGAGTTGCAGAGAATAGACTCGCACCTTCTGTTCCTCTCGTGTGCAGCAATGGACTTAGGCGCAATTACAACATTCATCTATGGATTCCGCGACCGCGAGAAGATTCTTGACATATTCGAGGAAGTAACCGGAGGCCGCCTCATTCAGAATTACAACACCATAGGCGGCGTACAGGCCGATATTACCCCGGGATTTGCCCAAAAGGTAAAAGAGTACTGCAAGTATCAACGCGACAAGATAAAGGAGTACAACGACGTATTCACAAACAACGTAATTGCCCGCAAGAGAATGATAGGCGTGGGCCGTCTTTCGCTCGTAGATGCAATCTCGTATGGCTGCACAGGTGGTACGGGTCGTGCATCGGGCTGGGCCTGCGACGTGCGCAAACGCCACCCCTACGCCCTATACGACAAGGTCGATTTTAAAGAGATTATATACAAAAACGGCGACTGTTACGACCGTTTCCTTGTGCGTATAGACGAGATAAAAGAGTCGATACACATTATAGAGCAGCTCATCGACAATATCCCCGAGGGCGACTACAAGGTAAAGACCAAGCCCATCATACGCCTGCCAGAGGGACAATTCAGCGCCTCGGTCGAGGGCTCACGCGGCGAGTTTGGCGTGTTCATCGAGAGCCGTGGCGATAAGTCGCCCTACCGTCTGAAATTCCGTCCTATGGGACTTCCGCTTGTAGCAGCAATGCACAAGATTCTAAAAGGCGCAAAGGTAGCCGACCTGATAGCCATCGGCGCCACCCTCGACTATGTTATCCCCGACATTGACCGATAAAAAATAAAAAAAATATGCTCAGTTTCAATAATATAACAACAGCAGTAGATGAATTTCTGAACTCGGTGCTTCCGGCACAAGGCGCTCTTATTGTAGAGTGTGTGCTTGTAGCCCTGTGCGCTGTGTTGGCATACGTAATGCTGGCAATAGTGATGATTTTTATGGAGCGTAAGGTGTGCGCCGCATTCCAATGTCGTTTGGGCCCTATGCGTGTGGGCTATTGGGGACTGTTACAGGTATTTGCCGACGTATTCAAGATGCTGATAAAAGAGATTATAAGCATCGACCGCGCAGACAAGGTACTGTATAATCTGGCTCCCTATTTGGTGGTAATGAGCTCGGTGCTAACATTCTGTTGCCTGCCCTTTGCATCGGGGCTTCAGGTGCTCGATTTTAACATCGGAGTATTCTTCATTATGGCCGCCTCGTCGTTCGGAGTGCTTGGTATTCTGCTTGCAGGATGGAGCAGCAACAACAAATATTCGATGATTGGCGCTGTGCGCAGCGGTGCGCAGATGATTAGTTACGAGCTCTCTATCGGCCTCTGTATCTTGGTAGTAGTAGTAATGAGCGGTACAATGCAGATTAGTGAGCTTGTCGATATGCAACGCAGCGGATGGTTCATCTTCCGCGGGCACATTCCGGCCTTTATTGCATTCATAATATATCTGATTGCAGGAAATGCCGAGACCAACCGTGCCCCCTTCGACCTGCCCGAGGCCGAGTCGGAGCTCACCGCAGGCTTCCACACCGAGTACTCGGGTATGCACTTCGGATTCTTCTACGTTGCCGAGTTTATGAACCTTTTCATCGTTGCAGGCATTGCCTCTACGCTGTTCTTGGGTGGTTGGGCCCCCTTGTACATTACAGGCCTCGACGCACTGAACAACATTATGGAATATATTCCGGGCATTGTGTGGTTCCTTGGAAAGACATTCTTTGTAATATGGTTGCTTATGTGGGTACGCTGGACTTTCCCACGTATGCGTATCGACCACGTAGTATCGCTCGAATGGAAATATCTTATTCCCATAGGCCTTGTGAACCTGCTTATAATGACATTATGCGTTGTTATGGGATGGACATTCTGATAAAAAGGCAAAGACTTAAACTTTTGTAAAGATGAAGCAAAGAAACACATATATAGGTAAGATACTTTTCTCGGTATCATCATTGGCAACGGGACTAAAGACCACTCTTAAAGAGTTTTTTACCCGCAAAGTAACCGAACAATATCCCGAAAATCGTAAGACACAGAAAATATCGGAGCGCCACCGTGCCCGACTTTATATGCCACTCGACGAGAATGGCAACAACAAATGCATCGCCTGTGGACTGTGTGCCAACAACTGTCCCAACGGCACAATTACCATAAAGACAAAGATGGTTACCGACCCCGAGACAGGAAAAAGCAAAAAAGTACTTGAGGAATACACCTACGACCTTGGTTGCTGTATGTTCTGTCAGTTGTGCGTGAATGTGTGTCCCAAAGACGCCATTGCATTCAACAACGACTTCGAGAATGCGGTATTCGACCGTAAGAAACTAATAATCAAGCTAAACAAATAAAATAGAGATATGGAATTTTCGACGAACCTATTGATATTCTCGGGGCTTGCACTACTTATGATGGCTGCTGCATTTGCAGCGGTAACAACGAGTAGAATTATGCGTGCCGTAACCTATCTGCTTTTTGTACTTTTCGGCACAGCAGGCCTCTATTTTATGTTACACTACACATTCTTGGGTGCAGTGCAAATAATTGTATATGCCGGTGGAATTGTGGTGCTCTTTATCTTTGCAGCCCTGCTCATTGGAAAAGGTACTATTGATGTTACCCACACATCGAGCCGCAGATATTTGGCAGGCCTGTTGGTCTCGCTCTCGGGAATGGCGCTGACGCTCTATCTGATAAACGGCACAAATTTCTTGGCCGATAAATTCAGCGCCGATGGAGTACCTATGAAAGTTGTCGGCACTGCGCTTATGGGCACAGCCAAACACAACTATGTACTGACATTCGAGGTACTTAGTATATTGTTGCTTGCCTGTATGGTGGGCGCTATTATGATTGCACGTAAGAAATAAGAAAAAGAATAAAAGCTATGATAGTACCTGCACAATTTTATCTTGCCCTTGCCGCGATACTCTTCTTTATTGGAGTATTCGGATTCTTTACAAGGCGTAACCTTATCTCGCTGCTCATAAGCACTGAGCTTATGCTTAATGCAGTGGATATAAATTTTGCCGTATTCAACGCCTACTGCCACCCCGAGCATTTAGAGGGTTTCTTCTTCACTATGTTCGGAATAGGCGTTGCCGCTGCCGAGACAGCCGTTGCCATCGCCATAATTATCAATGTGTTCCGCAACGCAAAGTCGATACATATAAAAAATATGAAAGAGCTTAAACATTGACGACTATGGACTATACAATATTCATATTGGCCTTGCCGTTACTCAGTTTCCTTGTGTTGGGCCTCCTTGGAATGAAGATGCCCCATAAGACAGCCGGCCTCATAGGCACATTATCGCTTAGCGTTGTTGCTGTTCTCTCGTACATCACAGCTGCGCTCTATTTTGGCGCAGGCCGTGGCGCCGACGGGCTTTTTGCAACAATTATACCCTACAACATCTGTTGGTTGCCGTTGGGCGAGACATTGAGCATTGAGATGGGTATATTGCTCGACCCAATCTCGGTGATGATGCTCATTGTTATCTCGACCGTGAGCCTTATGGTACACATATACTCGCTTGGATATATGAAGGGTGAGCGTGGTTTCCAGCGCTACTATGCCTATTTGTCGCTCTTCACATTCTCGATGCTGGGCCTTGTGGTAGCCACTAACATTTTCCAAATGTATGTATTTTGGGAACTTGTTGGAGTATCGTCGTATCTGCTCATTGGATTCTACTATACAAAGCCGGCAGCTATTGCCGCGTCGAAGAAAGCATTTATTGTTACCCGCTTCGCCGACCTTTTCTTCTTGATAGGAATTTTGCTTTATGGTTACTATGCCGAGACTTTCTCGTTCAGCCCTGCCGAGACGGTGCTGATGACAGCCGGCGGTATAATCCCCATTGCATTGGCACTTATGTTCATTGGTGGTGCAGGTAAGAGTGCGATGTTCCCGTTGCACATTTGGCTACCCGACGCAATGGAGGGTCCCACCCCGGTATCGGCGCTTATACACGCTGCGACGATGGTTGTTGCCGGTGTTTATCTTGTAGCACGTATGTTCCCCATATTCATAGACTATGCTCCCGACGCATTGCATATGGTGGCCTACGTAGGAGCATTTACCGCTTTATATGCAGCAATTGTAGCCTGCGTCCAGACAGATATTAAGCGCGTGCTTGCATTCTCGACAATATCGCAAATAGCCTTTATGTTGGTTGCGTTAGGCGTATGTACATCGTCAGACCCTCACGCAGGCGGCCTCGGCTATATGGCGTCGATGTTCCATCTGTTCACCCACGCAATGTTCAAGGGACTTCTGTTCTTGGGTGCAGGAGCGATAATCCACGCAGTACACAGCAACGAAAAAAGCCGGATGGGTGGTTTGCGTAAATATATGCCAATAACACACATTACTTTCCTCATTGCCTGCCTTGCAATAGCCGGAATCCCCCCATTCAGCGGATTCTTCAGTAAGGACGAGATTTTGGTTGCCTGCTACGACTACTCTACAATGATGGGAATTTTTATGAGTTTTGTCGCTGCACTTACCGCGTTCTATATGTTCCGCCTCTATTATCTTATCTTTTGGGGCAAGAGCCACTACGAAGAGCAGCTTGCCCTATACAAGGCCGGCAAAAGCACACACGAGCCTCACAAGCCTCACGAAGCACCCGCCACAATGACAGTGCCTCTTATGATATTGGCGGCAGTTTCGGTATTTGCAGGCTTTATACCCTTTGGCGAGTTTATCAGCAGCAACGGCCACGCCTACACTATCCACTTGAATTACACAGTTGCCACAGTGAGCATTCTGTTGGCATTAGCCGGCATTGCCCTTGCAACCATAATGTATAAGAGTGGCAACAGCAGCCTCACCGCATCCATCAACAGAAACCTCAGAGGACTGATTGACGCAGCCTACCACCGTTTCTATATGGACGAATTGTGGCTCTTTGTAACAAAGAAAATTATATTCAACTGCATAAGCCGTCCCATCGCTTGGTTCGACCGTCATATAATAGACGGTACAATGGACCTTATGGCCACCGTAACGCAGAAACTGGGTACGTGGGTACGTCCGATGCAGAGCGGCAATGTACAGAGCTATAATGTGTGGTTCCTCGGCGGGGCACTCATATTAGTACTTATACTCATATATTTCGTATAACAGACACGTAAGAACATAAGATACAATGAATATCCTGAATTTATTTGTAGTAATTCCTTTGGTGATGCTTTTGGCTTTGTGGCTATGCAAAGGTATGAAGCAGATACGCACTGTGATGGTAGCAGGCTCGACACTGCTCTTGGCCTTGTCGATATACCTGACTGTCGATTTTATAGCGCTACGTGGTGCAGGCGTAGATTCTGCACAATTATATGTCGATTCGTGGAGCTGGTATCCCGCACTGAATATAAAATACTCGATAGGTGTTGACGGGGTATCGGTGGCAATGATACTGCTATCCTCGATTATTGTATTCACCGGAACATTTGCATCGTGGAACATACAGCCGCAGACCAAGGAATTTTTCCTGTGGTACGTGCTTCTGTCGTTGGGAGTTTATGGTTTCTTCATCACCACCGACCTGTTTGCAATGTTTATGTTCTACGAGACAGCCCTTATTCCAATGTATCTGCTCATTGGAGTGTGGGGAAGCGGCCGCAAGGAGTATTCGGCAATGAAGCTGACGCTTATGCTTATGGGCGGCTCGGCCTTTCTGCTTATGGGAATATTGGGAATATACTACGGCAGTGGCGCAACCACAATGAACATACACGAGATAGCCGAGCTCGACAATATTCCCGTTGCTATGCAGTATATTTTCTTCCCGCTCACTTTCATTGGCTTTGGAGTGCTGGGTGCTTTGTTCCCCTTCCACACGTGGAGCCCCGATGGCCACGCAAGTGCCCCCACCTCGGTGTCGATGCTTCACGCCGGAGTGCTTATGAAGCTGGGAGGCTACGGCTGTTTCCGCATCGCAATGTACCTGATGCCTCAGGCTGCCAACGACCTTGCTTGGATATTCATCATACTAACCACAGTGAGTGTTGTTTATGGTGCTCTGAGCGCAATCAGTCAGACCGACCTTAAATACATCAACGCCTACTCATCGGTGAGCCACTGCGGCCTTGTGCTATTTGCACTGCTTATGATGACCCGCACAGCGTGCACCGGAGCAATTCTTCAGATGCTCTCGCACGGACTTATGACAGCGCTGTTCTTTGCCCTCATAGGTATGATTTATGGCCGTACACACACGCGCGACATTCGTCAGATGCAGGGTCTTATGAAGATAATGCCTTTCTTGGCAGTGGGCTACGTTATTGCCGGCCTTGCCAATTTGGGTCTGCCCGGTTTCAGCGGATTTATTGCCGAAATGACCATCTTTGTCGGCTCATTTATGGTTGATGACACATTCCACCGTGTAGTAACCATAATAGCCTGTACAAGCATCGTTATTACTGCCGTATATATTCTGCGCGTTGTGGGCAAGATTCTTTATGGCGAACCTCAGAACGAGGAACACAAAAAACTGTCCGATGCAACGTGGGACGAGCGCTTTACCGTCATCTGCCTCATAATATGCGTTGCAGGCCTTGGCATTGCTCCTCTGTGGGTGAGCAACCTCATCAACGATGGCGTTGGAGATATAATTACGAACCTAATTCCTTAAAACAGATATGAATTACTTAGAATTCTTTTCGATGCTACCCGAAATTAGTCTGCTGACTATTTTCGTGATTATATTCATCTTCGACCTTATTGCACCCACGGGACACGCACGACACTATTTTCACTCGTTTGTGTGCCTGCTGATGCCAATACAAATTGTTGCTTGTATGCTGAGTTGCAGCGAAGAGCAGACACTCTTTGGTGGAATGTACTACACGAACAGTATGATTGCTTTTGTAAAGGCAATGCTCACATTTGGTAGCACAATTGTTCTTTTACAATCGCACAGTTGGCTCAAACACACAACAAACACATTCTACAAACAGGGCGAGTTTTATATACTTATGCTCAGCACCCTCGTGGGTATGTTCTTTATGATAAGTGCACGCCATTTTCTGCTGTTCTTCATCGGAATGGAGCTTGCATCACTACCTCTCGCCTGCCTTGTGGCATTCGACAAATACCGCCACCACTCGGCCGAAGCCGGAATTAAATACATCCTCAGCTCGATGTTTGCATCGGCAGTGATGCTCTATGGAATATCTTTCCTCTATGGAACAACAGGCACGCTGTATTTCGAGGATATGATTGCCGGTATCGACGGCTCGGCAATGCAGATATTTGCGATGGTGCTTTTCTGCGCCGGATTAGGATTCAAAATTTCGCTTGTCCCATTCCATTTGTGGACAGCCGACAGCTATCAGGGAGCACCAACCACTGTTACAGCCTATTTGTCGGTTATTTCAAAAGGTGCAGCAGTGTTTACACTCTTTGTCATTCTCACCAAGGTATTTGCGCCTATGACTAATGAGTGGCAGCTTATGCTGTACATAATGACTGTTGCCAGCATAACAATTGCCAATCTGTTTGCCATCAAGCAAAATAATCTTAAACGATTTATGGCATTCAGCAGTATCTCGCAGGCCGGATATATTATGCTTGCTGTAATAAGTGGCACTGCACAGGGAATGACTGCAATGGTATTCTATGTTTTAGTGTATATTGTCGGAAACCTTGCCATTTTCGGTGTATTGGAGGTGCTTGAGCAGCACAACGATCGCATTGAGCTCCAGCGCAACCACTGCAACGGCCTCTATAAGACCAATCCCAAGCTGTCGTTCTTGATGACACTTGCGCTATTCTCGTTGGCAGGAATACCACCGTTTGCCGGTTTCTTCAGTAAATTCTTTGTATTTATGAGCGCGTTCGATGCTGGTTTTTGGGTACTTGTATTTATAGCCCTCATAAACACCGTAATTTCGCTATATTATTACCTGCTCATTGTAAAGGCAATGTACATTGAGAAGAACGACGACCCCATTCCTTCGATAAAGAGCGACAATTTCACACGTACAAGCCTCGTTATATGTTTATTGGGTATTGTACTGTTGGGAATTTGCAGTGTAGCATATACAAGCATCGATAATTTGGCATTCTAAAGAGAAATACATTTAACAAACAAAATAACAGCTGCAATACTTTTGTATTGCAGCTGTTATTTTGTTAATGCAAAAGAAAATTTCGGACACAGAGTATTGATAAAAAAGACACATACATAATTTTAAAGAAAATCTTAAAACCCGACAAAATCGAACAACAATAATAAATTATCTTCACTCGGCCGATATAAATAAAAAAATATCACAAAAAAATCTTATATTTTAAGAATAATTATAAAAGATTCTTTATATTTACGCCGAAAATTTACGACAAAAAGCTTGCGAAACAAACTATTAAATATAAGCACAAGTTTTTTGAGTAAAAAATCCACAACTTATTTTTTAACATTTACACAAAAAGCGTATGAAAAAATTTACTCTTTTCTTGACAATGCTGTTGACACTTGCAACAACAGTAAGTGCTCAGATTGCATCACTCGACGAGCTGAGCAACGACAAAGTTTATTACCTTCGTAACTATTGGGCCGATAATGGTTACTCATATTATCAGACTATCTGCTACTCGCCCGACTATCCCGAGAAGTTGTGGTGCGCATACTCTCTCTATGTGGATGATAATATAGAAGACCCCAACCAGCAATTTGCTATTCTTGGACACGAAGGTAAATACTACCTCTACAGCCCTGCTGCCGGAAAGTATATTACCCGCATTAACGGTGGATTGCATCTGGTTGACACACCCTGCGAACCCCTTGACATTCTCCCCTCACAAGTAGAAGGTGCCACAAGCTATTTCTGCTTCGCATATAATGGCAAATGGTTGTTCGGTCCCTATCCATTTTCGGGTTACGACTATTGCGGTTACATCTATGGCGACGGAACAAACCTTGCAAATGGAATGTACTCGTGGTTAATATACGAGGCAGGCGAATTCGACTCATCTGAGTTGATGGCAGCGCTTCCCGATCAGGTTGCAGCCTATCCGCAACTGACAGCAGCCTCAAAGGATTCGCTTGCAGCAGCCATCGAGGCAGCCGAGGCACTCATCCACGACGAGGCCAACTACGAGCAGACACCGGCCGAAGCCTACCCCTTGCAGGTAACAGACCCCACAGCCCCCTACTACCTATCTTGTAGCAATGTTGACCCCGAGGAGGGTTCAATGGAAGGTCTTATCGACGGCGACACAGGTACTTTTATGCACTCGAACTGGCACTCGGTAAGTGCTACAAACGATTGGTTGGACATTGACCTTGGCGCAGGTAACGAGTTACAGGAATTCCAATTCAACTACCACACACGCGTATTTGACGGCAGCAGCGACCTTCCCTCATCAATCCTTATTCAAGGCAGCAACGATGGAGCAACATTTACAGACGTTACAACAGTAAGCGGCCTGCCCACTACCGCCGATACACACTACGAGTCGGAGGTAATAAAGAGCGAGGTGGCTTATCGTTACTATCGTTTCGTGGTAACAACAAACAGCGACCGCATCTACTTCCATATGTCGGAATTCAGCCTCACAAGCGTATTCAGTCATTTGGTATATAACGAGGTTTACGAATCGCTCCTCGACAAGCTGAAAGAGCTATTAGAGACCACAAAGGATGCACAGATTGTTCTCTATGACGAAAATTCACTGAAGGCCGATTACGACATTCAGATTGCAAATATCGCCGAGATTATGCAGTTTATCGCCGACGTTCTTGCAGGCGGCCCCGATGAGCAGGTTCTTGCATCTGTTGAGCAGGCAAAAGAGCTCATTAACCTTCCCCGCATCATCGGCTACCCCGGCGAGGCTTCACGCGCAGCCCTTCAGGCAGTGGTTGACGAGGTAATGCTCGATCCCTCACCCCGTCAGCGCGAGGTAATCGACGACGCCATCTACACATTCTACTCATCGAACGATGCTATCGTTCCCGAGGATGGTAAGAAATACACATTTACATTCGAGTCGCCCATCAACTCATTCTTCTATATGAACCGTGTCGAGGAAGAGACAGTGCTCACCGACTCCGAGGGTAACGACTCTATCGCCGTTATCAGCCGCATCGAGCTGGCCGAAGCCATCGAGGGCGTTGCATATCCCGAGACAGCAGCATTTACCTGCCGCCACAATACCGACAGCACAGGCACTACACTAACATTCATTGCCGACAATGGCGGATACCTCCTCTATCGCGACGGAACAAGCAGTGCAGCAGGCAATGCAATATACGGTATTCAGGACTTTGAGGACGAATATACCAATATTCAGCTCATCAGAATCATCCCCAGCAGCTATGCTGTTGCCGATACATACGAGCACTTCTGGGGTTATGTAGCTTGGTACAGCAAGCGCAGCGAGGCTCGTGGCTACGGTTGCATTGTAAGTAAGACCGACGGTTCGGGCTTCGACGGTGCATCTGCTCCTTTCTACAACGACAATTTCACATCGGCTATCCGCGTTGCAGAGTACAACTCCGAGGATACAAACATTGAGGCTATCGAGAACACAACTGCAACAGGCGCTGTTTACGACCTCTTTGGCCGCCGTGTCGAGAATCCCGTTAAAGGCATCTACATTGTAAATGGTAAAAAGGTATTTATCAAGTAAAAAAGCCCTATATCAATAAAAAATGTCAGCACTTTTAAGAGTGCTGACATTTTTTATTGATGGCTGTTTGCAGATGCTTCAGCCCTTAATCATTATCCCATTGAAGATACGACCCGAGTTTATCCCTAAACGCCGCGCCGAGAAAAACTCGTCGCAACGGCTATATGTACAAATTCCACAAACCGCAATACTATCATCGCGCACGCCACAGGCAACCAATTGCAAACGATTGGCCTCCCACAGATCAATGTGCCAGCGGCCACCGAATCTGCGTGCTACCAGCTCGGGCAAAAAGCCTGCACCGCAGAACGCATCGTAAACCTCGTCGCCCACCTCAAAAGCATCGAGCGAGATTGATGGCCCCACAACTGCCTGCACATCGTCGGGCGAGCACCCGTAACGCTGTTGCATCGTCTGCAAGGCCTTTTCGACAATGCGGGCGACCGTACCCCTCCACCCTGCGTGAACGGCCGCCACGACGCCTCTCACGGCGTCGCAGAGCAACACAGGCACACAATCGGCAGTGGAGACACCGATGCACAACCGAGGAACATCGGTAACAACAGCGTCAACGCCCTGCAACAGCCCGCAGCGTTGCTCGTGGACAAGTGCAAGAAAAGCCTCATCTATACACAGCACGTTACAACCGTGCGTCTGACGCGGTAACAGCAACCTATCGTCGTCAACACCAAGCTCGGCACACAAAATAGCACGATTCTTACGCACCGCCAAAGGGTCGTCGCCACAGTAGTGCGTAATATTAAAGCCGGCGTAAGCTCCTGAGCTTACGCCGCCGTTTCTTGTGGTAGAGAAGGCTTTTACACCCTCGCCCATATTATATTCAAGTAGTTTCATCTGCAATAGAGAGATTCTATAAAGGCCTATATTAAATTTACCCGAGTGCCTGTTCCAAAAAGGACAAGGCGGCAATAATAACGCTCGACAGCATCAAATCTTTTCGAGTGCCTGATGAAGGTCGGCTATAATATCATCCACATCCTCGATTCCCACCGACAAGCGCATAAGGTCGGGAGCAACACCCGCCTCAATCAATTGTTCATCGGAGAGTTGACGGTGCGTGTGGCTGGCAGGATGCAGAATACACGAGCGGGCATCTGCAACGTGCGTTACTATGGCAATAAAGCCCAAGCTGTCCATAAAGCGGATAGCATCCTCCTTGCTGCCTTTAATGCCGAATGCCATCACTCCGCAAGCCCCATTGGGAAGATATTTTTGTGCAAGAGCATAATATTTGCTGCCGGGTAATCCGCAGAAGTTGACCCACTCGACCTTGGGGTGATTAGCGAGCCACTCGGCCACACGTTGAGCATTGGCACAGTGGCGCGGCATACGCAGATGCAGTGTTTCGAGACCCAGATTAAGCAAAAAAGCATTCTCGGGCGACATCATCGAGCCGAGGTCGCGCATCAGTTGTGCCACCATTTTTGTAATGTAGGCAGCCTTGCCAAAGGCTTTTGTATAAGTGAGACCGTGATACGACTCATCGGGTTGTGTAAGCCCCGGGAATTTATCGGCCTGTGCTTCCCAATCGAAATTACCGCTATCGACCACAGCGCCACCTACAGCCACCGCGTGGCCATCCATATATTTTGTTGTGGAGTGTGTAACAATGTCGGCTCCCCACTCAAAAGGACGACAATTTACGGGTGTTGCAAAGGTGTTGTCAATAACGAGGGGCACTCCGTGTTTGTGAGCAATGGATGCAAATTTCTCAATATCGAGTACATTGACACTGGGGTTCGAGATTGTCTCACCAAAGAGAGCCTTTGTATTGGGGCGGAAAGCCTTCTCAATCTCCTCGGCAGGAGCATCGGGATCGACAAGCGTTACCTCAATTCCCAATTTCTTTAGTGTAACGGTAAATAGGTTGTAAGTACCTCCATAAATAGTTGTTGCCGATACAAAGTGGTCGCCGGCCTCACAAATATTGAGTATAGCATAGAAGTTGGCAGCCTGACCCGAAGCTGTCATTACAGCGGCAACGCCACCTTCGAGCGCAGCTATCTTTGCACCCACTGCATCGACGGTGGGATTCTGCAAACGGCTGTAAAAGTAGCCCGAATCTTCGAGGTCGAAGAGGCGTGCCATCTGCTCGCTTGTATCGTATTTAAAGGTTGTACTCTGATAAATGGGCAGCACTCGCGGCTCGCCCTTTTTGGGTGTCCATCCACCCTGCACACATAGTGTGCCTACGTTCATTTTTTTCTGCATAGCTGTTTATCTGTTATTATTTTTCGGTCGATATCAGGTGTAAGCCCATCACTTCATATGCGCCTTTGTCAACCGATAGTTTTATTATTATTGTAGCCGTAGCGTTCCTTAGCCTCTCGGCAAAAAGGGTAACAGTATAGCGCACTCCTTCGCCCGCTGCGATATTTTCTATTGCCACCATTGACGAGAGCTCTACATTTTTGTTGCTGCACTCGACAAGAGGCTCGACAAGAGCCAATGTCTCGTCCGATGTGTTTTTTATATCGAACGACAGTTTGGCGGGCTTGCCACGACGCAGGGTGTTATCGTCAATATCGCTCCCGAATTGTATATTCCTGATGCTTATGGGGATTGATGCGGACGAGGCAGTTGCAACAGCCTGCTGAATCTGCTCGCGACCTCTCTGTTGCCTGCTGTTATCCTTTGCAGGCGATGTGGTTGACGATATTTGCTCCCTGCTTGCAGTCTCGTTGCTTTTGGGGGCGTTTATCACATTGCCCAAGGCTGCACCCGTAACTGCGCCTATTGCAGCGCCTGTTAACGAGCTGCCATAATCGCCCGATGCAAAGCCAACGGCACGCCCCACCATCGAACCCAATTGCATACCAACAAGCGTACCCGAGAGCTGTTGACTGCTCTTTGTAGCGCAGCTCACCGACAATAGGCTGAGTAATATATATCCCAAAAGTTTTCTCATTGTCTTTTTTCAATTACAACCTTAAAGATACAAAGCGTGTGCTATTCTCCAAAGCAAATTACTTACAAAAGTATATACTTTATATTTTTTTACAAACTTTTTTCTAAAAAAGACCTATAAAAATTTCAAGAATATAAATTTAAACAACTTCTAAGAAACTGTTCTAAAATATATCGGTTAATTACTCTATCCTTTTCATAAACTCAAGTATCGACTTACGCTGCGCGTTAAAAAGAAGGTGTCTCCTTTTTTGAAGGAGACACCATCTTATAAAATATTTTTACATTCTTATCAGTCCCAAATGTGATCCCAAGAGCTCGAAGGGGTACGCTCCTCTCTTGACATCTGAGCGCCGCTACCGGCCTGACTACCCGAAAGGTTAATCAACACATCCGTACACTCCAACTCCACTATATCAAAGTTAGGAGCATTATAAGTCTTTTTCATATATTCTCTCTCGTTGAATTATTTTTTAATAACTTTCTTTCCATTCACAATATATACTCCGGGAGCTGTCATCTCCTTGATGCGACGTCCGCTGAGGTCGTAGATACCCTCAACCTCGGCACCCTCGCCAACAACAGCGTCGATACCCGTTGTACCATCAAGAATACGCAGGCTGTAAGCACGTGAAGCGCTTTCTGTTGTCTGCTCAATGGGCAGATATACTTTGTTCGCGTTGTTCTTGAAGTGTGTACCATTGTCGGTATTCTCGCCTGCAAGGCTGCCGTCGGCGTTGTACTCGTGATATACGATGCACATTGCTACATTACCCTGTGCGTTGAGTGCAAGGATATAGTACTGCATACCACTCTCGGCCTCGACGAATATATCGTAGCAAGAACCCATCAAGAGGTTAGTCTCGGGCACTGTCCCTTCGGCGTCGGCGTGTTTAAATTCGTAGCTGTTCTGAGCGCCGTTCAACAGCACGGGAACACCCGCTGCAATTACGTCGCCAACCGACTGCAACAGAACAGAACCTTCCTCGACACCTACTACTGCATAGGCTGTAACGCCCTCGGGAACAGAAACAGGATAGTTGAGGCAGAGTGTAGCCCACTCGGCACCACCGATGCTTACAGTGTAGCTGATGTCGGCCTTGTCAACAGTCTCAATGTACCAAGCTGAAGCCGAGCCGGCAGTCTTTGTCTCCCAAGTAACAATGTTACCCTGATAGTTCTGAGCGTGGATAAGTTTAGAGGCGTTTGTTCCAATCTGCATACCTACCTGAGCATCATAATCATCAATAGATATTATACTGATTGCAGCACCCTCGCCCTGTGTATAAACCATTGAATTGTAATTATACTCGGCAACCGATGCGCCTGTGTGAAGGTTGGTCAGATAGAGATTATCACCATCCTCGACAAACTGCCATACGGCCTGTGCATTCTGAGCATTCACATCGCTGCTCCAAGCTACGCGACGGTCGGCCTTTTCGTTGTAGATGTAAGAGCCGGCAGCATAGCCCGTGTGAGCCGATTTAATAGAGTAGTAAGTACCCTCTGTCGGCATTGTAAGCTCAAGCGCCTCGGCAGCAGCCTTAAGGTTGTTGTAAGCCTCGGTTAACTGTGCGTCAGAGGCCTCGGAAGCATCAAGTAAGTCTCTTGCAATAAAATACACATTATTATACGTATTACCTGTTGCCGATGTATAGCAACCAACAATGTCGTCGTTAACAGTTACTTGACCATCGAGTGAGTTGTAGTAGTTGAGCAGTGTGTGGTAAGCCTCGGACTTACTGTAGTCGGCAAGTTCGAATTTGAACATTGAGCCACCGTCGGTGCTTGAGTTGGTATTATAGAATCCCATCTTGTTTGTTACACCGCCAAAGTTACTGAAGTAGTATGTTGTCTCCTCGTTGAGGATAGAGATATTGTACCACTCACTGTCGGTAATCTTGGTGATGCTCCACTCGTAGCCGTAGCCCTCGGTATCCTCGGCAACAGCCTCTATACGGTCTGCACCCTCGGTGTAGTTGTTTGTTGCCAACAGATTGCCCTCGCCTGTGTAAGGATAAATCTTAATCTTACCATCGGCAGCAGCCATAAAATACCAGCCTTGTGCCTTACGTCCGGCCACAAAGTCCTCAACGGCCACCTTCTTAGAATCGGCATCGTACTTAAGAAGAGGTGTACCCGAGCGGTTGATGTAGATGTTATACACAACGGGGTTGTTAGCATCGCCTGTCAGATATACAGGATAGCTGTCGGCCAATTTCATCTTGGCGTCCAAAGCATCGTAAGCAGTCTGAAGTTCGTTTAGCTGTGTAGCCAATGCCGAGGCAGATGTTTCTGTCTTTAGCAGTGCAACGGCAGCCTGAAGCTCGGCAAGCGCTGTTGCAATCTCGTTGCTTGCCACTGTATATTTTTCCATTGCAGTAGCCGACAAAATATCGCCCTTGACCATCTTAATTACTTTCAGTGTACCCATTGCAAAGAAGTACTGTCCGCTGAATTGGTTCTTACCGGGGCCGGCCGAGCCTGTTACGGTAAGGCGGATGTAACGGCTGCTCTCACCGGCCGAGATACAGTCGGATGTCCACGAAGCACCGAGGTCGCTATATGCGGGAAGAGCGTTGCCGTCCTTTGTAAATGTAGCGATGGCGGCAGCCGCACCGAGTGAATCGGGGTCGTTGCCTGCGCGTACCTCAATTGCTGTGGGCGCGGGTGATGTATTACCGGCATCTCCGGCCTTACGTGTTGCATACTCGAATGCAAAGTCGCTCAGACTGTTACCCTCGCCGAGGTCAATTTGCAGATAGTGTGCTTCGTTTACCTCGGCACCACCCCAACGGCTGTGGAAGTAGGTTGCGGGGTCTTCGTCGAGCAAACCTGCAATACCGGCACCATCATCGCTGCCACCTGTGTTACCATCTGCGGCATTCTGTCCTGCATTTGAGGTAATGTTATAAGAATCTGTTGTCAGATACTCGGAGCTATAGTTATACTCGCAATCGGCAGCATTGTTAAGCAATTCGTCGGTGAGCTCAACGAGCGCCTGAAGTTCCTCTTTAAATTCATCCAGATTAGAAGCATCGTTATAAGCCTGCAACAGTGCATCGTAATTAGCCTGAAGGTCGCGCTGTTGCGACTGCAATTGCTCGGCTGTGGTGGCAACATCCATTGCCTGCTCCGAGTTAACAACCGAGTAAGCTACCTGCTTTAGGAAATCTTCCTCGACATAATCGGCATAAGCTGCACCTACTGCCACATTCTCAATTGCAATTTTACTGAGGCCAAACTCGGACACTACAAAGAAGTGTCCGCCATTATTGTTTCCTTCCGATGCGGTTACAACGAATTTATAGTAACGGTAGGCCTTGTCGGCTGTAATCTCGCTCGACTCCCAGTTTGTCGATGCTGCTGTGGGCAGAGCATTTGTCTCGTCGGCCGATGTAAACTCGGCAACGGGTGTTGCGCTGTATGTAACCCCACCAAGCAAATATACGTTATGTATTGTCCAACCACCTGTTCCATTGTTGTATTTCGGAGTGCCGGATGTTCCTTGACAGTTAATCCAAGCAGTACCGCTTGTCGAGCCCTGTACAAAGCGTACATAATTGGTAGTTATAGATACCGTATTATCACCATTGAAATATGTCGAGCCGCTACCCGAGGTCGAAGGTTCTGTTACGGCAAATACCTGAGCATTGTCCTTTGTGCCCAATGCGATATTTCCGCTACCTGCCTGCAAGTAACCATTCTCGCCCTCTTTCTCAAGACGCAGATAGTAGCTACCCGCTGTTCCCTCAGTAACAGGTTCCCACACAAATACTACATCCGATGAGAATGTTTCGATATTGCTTGTTCCTGCAAAATAGTAACTATTGGAACCCGAGATATTTTTTATTGCAATTCTTGTGGCTGTTGTTACACTGCCAAGATACTCGGCTGTTGTTACATTGCCCAATGCGTTTGCATCGTAATCGCCACCATATACGCTTATTGCTGTGGGGGCGCATCCTGTTTGGTTACGTGTGGTGTAGTTGAATTTGAATTTACTTACCTCGTTGCCCTCGCCAAGGTCGATGCGAACGTAGGGGTCGGCAACCATTGTTGAGGTGTTGTAGTCGCTGTGGAAATGTGTATTGACATTACCATCGAGAAGGTTGTAATCGTTCTCGGCCGAGCTGTAATCGCTGTGCGATGTTCCGCCGGCTGTATAGGGTGCGTTACAATAGATTTTTCCGTGAAGGTCAACAACACCACCAAGAACTATCTCGGCCGAACCTACATTATTTATAAGCTCGTTTGTTTGGTCGATAAGTGCTTGCAGGGTTGCTTTCTCGGCGTCGAGTTTCGATGCAATTGCAGCCTCATAGGCCTCAAGCAGTGCATCGTAAGCTGTTTGCAGGTTTGTGGTTGCAGTCTCGACATTAGCAGTTGTTGCATTGTCGTTGTTCAACCAAGCTGCGCCCTTGAGCATATTGCTGTATGCAGTTGTTACAAGAGAGGTGTTTACCGAGGTAAAGTCGTCGAGCATTGTTGCTTCGGGTACAACGCTGTAAAGGTCGAACTCGGCCATGTGGAAATAGATACGGTTGGTTCCGGTTGTAACCACGAAGCGCAAGTAGCGATAATCCTCGGCTGCCGATATTACATCCGATTCCCAAGTTTGTCCGCCACTCTGCGGAAGACCTGTTACGGTTGTTATCAGTGTGTAGTCGCTTGTGTTGTCGCTCTTGGTGTTGCTACCGTAAATTTCAATAGTCTTGGGGAAGTCGTTACTTACTCCGCTACGTGTAACCTCGCCGAAACTGAACATTGAGAGAGCATTGCCGCTGCCAAGGTCAACATCCAACCAGTCATTGGTTGCACTTACCGAGCCCCAGTTCGTGTGCATATAGGTTGAATGGTTATCATCTATCAATCCTGCCATTGAACCCTCTCTTGTCTCTAAATTGCTGCAAGAGAGGTAATATGCGTCGTTGCTGTTTGTTACCTGCAAGCCAAGAGCAGTCTTTACACCCTCTACTGTTGCCATCTTATCGATAAGCTCCTGTGTCTTTGTTACAAGCGCAGCAAGTTCGTCTTTTGCAACAACATCCTTGTCGAGCTCCACTGCTGTCAGATACCATCTTGAAGCATTGGCACCGGTACCCCATCCTACTACCTTGTAAGAATCGTTCTGTGCAGAGTGGAACGATGTATTCGAGGCGGCGGGTGTGAGTGATACGCCCCACAAACCGTTGCCCAAACTCTCGACAATGTATGTGGCCACGTCGGCAGGCTCGGCAGTTGTGGTCATTGACGACGATTGTGCAATCTTGGGTGCATATACTCCGCTCATATTATATACGTAGTAAACACCCTCAGTGCCGGTAGCTTTAAACTGCCAACGCGCTGCGTTGTCGGTGTCGCTGACATTTTCGTTGGCATATATCACGCCACCCGAAACAACCATCTTGCGGGTGGGATAAGCGTAGTTTGTAAGCACATATGTGTGTGCAGGCGAGAATGCTATATAAGAAGACTCGCTGTCGATTACTGCATTATACTCGGCATAGAGCAACTCGTAGGCTGTTACAAGACCTGCATCCGAATTAAGCTGTTGCTTGGCTGTTTCAAGTGCGCTCTTTAGCTTTGTGAGCTCCGATGCGCGGTAGAATCCTATCTTTGTGTTTGTGTCGTCCGAAAGGTCAACAATAGCCTGTGCCTTGCCGATAAGTTCGCTGAGCAGTGCCGACTGCAAAGCCGAGAGGTCAACCTCGGCCTTTGTTGTCTCGCTATTGGCATCAACGGCCTCAATTGTGGCTGCGCCTGTTGCAACAAGATAAGCAGCCTCGTCAGAGAGAGTGAATGTTGCTTTGTTGCTGAATGATACAACCTCGCCATCTTCGTTAAGAACAAGGAATCCTACACCGCCTGTACCACCGCTCATTGTTACATTACCGTTGGCATCTACTGTTGCCTCATAGGCTGTCTCGATAGAGACTTCTCCGTCGATATAGTCGTTAACCGAACCATACTCGGCCGATGCACTGCCGTCCCATAATGAGCGGCTTGTTACTCCGTCGTGCTGAAGAGTAGTCTCGGTTGTTCCGTCGTTTATGAATATTACAGCAAGATTCTCGGGGTATTTCTTAGCTTTTACAGCTGCAATTGCAGCGTCAATCTGCTCTTGTGTCTGGTTGTATGTTCCGTTGCTGTAATCGCCTACAAGACGGTTGTCCATTACTTCGAGGTAGCCGTGTGCACGGAAGAATTCGGTAAGGTCTTCACCTGCCGCGTCGCAAGCGTGCTGATAGAAGCGCAGAAGCGATGTCTCGCCCGAAATCTGCGAACCGTTAATAAGAGGTGTCTGGCGGCAAAGTTCGAACAGACGAGGCCAGAATTGTGTATTGTTACCTGCTAAATGGTAGTAGAGCCACAAACGGTAGTACATATGTGTAAGTGCCCAAATGTTATTGGTGTAGGCATCGTTGTCTTCGGTATTGAAAGCGCCAAGCACATTCTGAAGGCTACCCTCGCTGCCGTTGTAACGCGATGTTCCCATACCCATATACCACACTGCTACGTTCGAGAAGAAGTTGTTTGTAACCTCGGTCTGTCCGTTCAGGTTGAAAACACCCTGATGCTGGTGGCCAATCTCGTGGGCAGGTCCCCAAGTGGGGCCGGCCTCTGAGGCTATTTTACCAATGATACTTGGCATTGTGTTGTGATGGTAACCACAGTAGCTTCCTCCACCATACATATAAGTACTTCCAAACTCGCCCCAAGCTACGCCGTGGTGGTTGTAATACTCGCTATAATCGAGACCTTGACAGAACTCGGCGTATGTCTTTGAATCAACCGTAGATTTTCCATAGTTGTAGATCTCGGCTTTCTGGCCATCGGATGTCCAACGGGGGTACATCTCGTTCATTTTGTCCATTGCCGAGGTGCTGATAAGACCCATTGTCGCGTGCTCCGAGAACATAATTCGGTCCCAAGCCTCAAGCATAATGTTTATTTTGCCGGTGCTTGGGTCGAGGCCCATACCGGTATAGTCGCTGAAGCTTCCGCTGTTATTGTAGGGTTTTGAGGGTACTTCTACAACGTCGGGCAGATAATACGACATTCCGTTATTGCCCTCATGGGTTGTATTCAGATTGAATTTAAGAAGTTGTCGGCGTCCAAGAAGAACAACGTCGGTCAGAGGGGCACGCGCCTCGATATACGACCAATCGGCATCGTTGTCAACTTCGCCCCAAAGGTCGTCTGTGTTTGAATCGGCTGCGCGGAAGTCGCCAATGGCATTATAATAACCGTTTATGTATCCGCCCTCGATGTGTATCTTCAGTGGTTTGTAGTCGCTGAGTTTGTGGGGGAATTTCTCTTCTATTGTCGTACCGCTTGAATTATAGGTGTGTACAACATAATCTATCCACAGCTCGCAGCCATCGGTAAAATAGGGAACGACGTTAAGACCGGGCTGCAATTGTGTGTGTGCGGCGTTAGCGTACCAACCTACATTGCCGTGTCCTGTCTGATAGGCCAGCCAAAGTTCTGCTCCATCGGCAATTTCGCCCTCGACCATAACATACATAGGTTGACCGTTGTTGGCATACAATCCTGTGGGGTTATCCATATTAAGATGGGCGCCGATACGCAGATAGCTGGTAATCTCACCTGCTATACTGTAAGGCTCGTACATCTGTACGCGGTATTTCTTGGCATATTCGCTGTCCCAAGAGCTCTTGCCCGAAACGCCGTTAGCCTCGGTCCAATCGTTGTTGCGAATCTTGAGTACCATTGCCTGCAATGCCTCGGGGAGAGCCTTATAGTTGGCATCAGCCTCTATGTTTGCTACGCTCATTGAGGCGTATGTGCTATTGAGCTGAGTACAAGCATCGTCGGTGAATATTGCATTGAGCGCCGATTGGTATGTGGCTACTGTCGATGCGCTGGGTGCAAGAATATCAACCTCATTCCAAACTTCCTGAAGCTGCTCTGCTGTGTAATCAACTGTTGTCAAGCTCCAACGGGTGGCATCTGCTCCACTCTCCCATCCTACGATGTTGTTTGAGCCATCCTTGTGCATATAAGCATAGGTGTTACTGCTATTGGCCTTGCTTCTTATTGTGTTATAAGAACCGGCGGTAACAAGTTCAAAAAGGTTAGCATCGGCTGTACCCTCGGCTGTCAAGCTCCAAGATGCCGATGTACCGTTTCCGGCCAGATAGCGACCGTTGCGCAGGTTGCGGAATGTGTAATAGTTACCGCTTTTCTTAACATACCATTGCTGCAATTTGTCGCTTGTATCCGACGTGGCAGCAGCGACGTCAGACAATGCAGAGGCACTGAGTGCAACCCCCGTATTGCCCACATTCTGAAAATGATACACGGCACCATCGGTCAACGATGACAGCTGTGCATAGGTTGAATTGCTACATAACAATAGTAACAAAACAACGGCTAATTGCTTTAGATGTTTCATAATTAAAATATTGTTTGATGTTTTGATATTATACTCGACGTTATAACTAATATTATCGAAAATTAGACAATTTTAATAAAAAATAATGATTACCACAATTTTTTTCTGTCTTTTACTTACAATTTAACATTTAATAACAGAAGCAATGAATAATTACACAAAAAAAGAGTATAATAAGCAGATTTTTAACAAAGTAAGGGGTTCATGTAGGGAGAAAAAAGAGAGGGTAAACCTCACGATTTACCCTCTGACATCTATTAAGTAAGTAATTATTCAGCTGTTGGTGTAGCCTCTTCAGTTGCTGCAGCCTCAACGGCGGGAGCGTCTGCCTTCTTAGTCGAACGACGACGACGTGTCTTCTTAGCAGCTGTCTTAGCCATATTCTCGTTGTAATCGACAAGCTCAATAAAGCACATCTCGGCAGCATCGCCCTGACGTGTACCAAGCTTAATGATACGTGTGTAACCACCGGGACGCTCAGCAACCTTTACCGAAATCTCCTTGAAGAGCTCGGTAACTGTCTCCTTGTTCTGGAGATAGCTGAACACTACACGACGAGAATTTGTTGTGTCGTCTTTTGACTTTGTTATCAAAGGCTCGATGAATTTCTTCAGCTCTTTAGCCTTTGCAAGAGTCGTAGTGATTCTTTTGTGCATAATCAAAGAGTTGGCCATATTTGAAAGCATAGCCTTTCTGTGAGATGCAGTACGACCCAAATGATTGAAAGATTTTTTATGTCTCATAATTATTCTTTATCTAATTTATATTTTGAAATATCTGTTCCAAACGAAAGATTCAGACTCTCGAGCAAATCATCAA
>CAYYEL010000006.1:0-42299 GCA_964470845.1 uncultured Bacteroidaceae bacterium
GTTGGCGATATAATCGAGACATTCGTCGAGGTAGAGGTTAAGCAGAAGCTGCAATAAAATCACAGACATAATACGAGGGGCGTTGCAAGAACAGCATAAAACGCCCCCTCGCATTATGCACAACCGGCGACCTTTATATTTTATAAAAACACAAACACCAATAGGAACTATGAATAATCTGGATATTATATTGATAGTAGCAATGATAGTGGGCTTTGCCATTGGATATTTCAAAGGGCTCATCAGTCAACTTTCATTTGGAGCAGGAATTGTGCTCGGACTATTCCAATCGGTACTATTTTACAAGACAGCAAGCCTGCGCATCGCATCGCTCACCGGTTGGGACGAGATAATATGCAGCATACTTGCCTTTGTGAGTATAATAGCACTGGTGTTACTCGTCGTAAAAGTATTAGGCTGGCTACTGCAAATGCTGCTCAACGCCATAAACCTTGGATTCATCGACAAGATATTAGGTGCACTTTTCAGTTGCGCAATATCAATGATGCTCATTGTGGGAGCAGCAAACGCCTCGCATAGTTTATCATTAGGAATAGCAGTTTTTGAAAAAACAACTCAAGAGAATTCCACGTTGTACAAATATGTTCAAGATGCGACATTCTCGCTTATCGGAGAGATGAAAAAGTGATAGATGAAAAAGAAAAGCAACAACATATTCCGTAAAATAGCCGACAAAGCCTACGAATATGGCTTTGTCAGCAACATTAAGACCGAGATTATAGAAAAAGGCCTTAATGAAGAAGTCATCAGACTAATATCAAGCAAAAAGAACGAGCCCGAATGGATGCTTGATTTTCGTCTGCAAGCCTATCGCTATTGGCTTACACTCGAAACACCCCAATGGGCCCATTTAGATATTCCCCCCATCGACTATCAGGCAATCTCGTATTACGCCGACCCCACAAAAAAGAACAAAGAGAAGCAGAATAAAGAGATTGACCCCGAGCTTATGAAAACCTTCGAGAAGCTGGGTATTCCCCTTGAAGAGCGCCTCGCGTTAAGCGGCACAGCCGTCGATGCAGTAATGGACTCGGTGTCGGTAAAAACCACTTTTAAGGAGGAGCTCAAAGAAAAAGGAATAATCTTCTGCTCGATGAGCGAAGCTATTCAAGAGTACCCCGACCTTGTGCGCAAATATCTTGGTACGGTTGTAAACTACCGCGATAATTTCTTCGCGGCGCTCAACAGCGCAGTCTTCAGCGACGGCTCATTCGTATATATTCCCGCCGGAGTACGCTGCCCTATGGAGCTATCGACCTATTTTCGCATCAACGCAGCCAACACAGGACAATTCGAGCGCACACTTATCGTTGCCGATGACAACAGCTACGTATCGTACCTCGAAGGCTGTACAGCCCCTATGCGCGACGAGAATCAGCTTCACGCCGCAATAGTCGAGATTGTAGTGTGCGAAAATGCCGAAGTAAAATACAGCACCGTACAAAACTGGTATCCCGGCGACGCCGAGGGTAAAGGCGGAGTGTATAATTTTGTAACCAAGCGAGGCGACTGTCGCGGCAACAACAGCAAGCTCTCGTGGACACAGGTCGAGACAGGCTCGGCAATAACGTGGAAATACCCCAGCTGCATACTGCGCGGCGATAATTCGCAAGGCGAGTTCTATTCGGTAGCCGTAACAAACAACTACCAACAAGCCGACACAGGCACCAAGATGATACACCTTGGGCGCAACACCCGCAGCACAATCATAAGCAAAGGAATATCGGCCGGAAAGAGCCAAAATTCCTATCGTGGCCTTGTCCGAGTGAGCAAGAATGCCGACGGCGCCCGTAATTACAGCCAATGCGACTCGCTGCTTCTTGGCGACAAATGCGGTGCCCACACATTCCCCTATATGGACATTCACAACGACAACGCCGTAATAGAACACGAGGCAACAACCTCTAAAATATCCGAAGAGCAACTATTCTACTGCAACCAGCGAGGCATAGGCACCGAAGAGGCAATAGGCCTCATAGTCAACGGCTACGCCAAGGAGGTACTCAACAAACTGCCAATGGAGTTTGCCATCGAAGCACAAAAACTACTTAGCGTGTCGCTCGAAGGCGCAGTAGGATAACAACAATAACAATAGAAACAAACAATGGACAACCTTATAGAAATAAAGAATCTTCACGCCACCATCGACGGCAAAGAGATACTAAAAGGCATCAACCTGAGCGTAAAGCCCGGTGAGGTACACGCCATTATGGGCCCTAACGGTTCGGGAAAAAGCACCCTGAGTAACGTACTTGTGGGACATCCCGCCTACACTGTTACCGAGGGCGAGATTATATACAAAGGACAAAACCTGTTGGCACTGAGCCCCGAGGAGCGCAGCCACGCAGGCATATTCCTCTCGTTCCAATACCCCGTTGAGATTGCAGGCGTCAGCATGACCAATTTTATGCGTGCAGCCATCAACGCCAAGCGCGAGGCACAAGGCCTGCCCGCAATGAGCGCAAGCGATTTTCTGAAACTGATGCGCGACAAACGCGCCCTTGTCAATTTAGACAGTAAATTGGCCAACCGCTCGGTGAACGAAGGCTTCAGCGGTGGCGAGAAAAAGCGCAACGAGATATTCCAGATGGCAATGCTCGAACCCACACTGAGTATTCTCGACGAGACCGACTCGGGCCTCGACATAGACGCTCTGCGTATCGTGGCCGAGGGAGTGAACAAACTAAAACGTCCCGACACATCGACCCTCGTCATCACTCACTACCAACGACTGCTCGACTACATTAAACCCGACATTGTACACGTGCTGTACAACGGACGAATAGTAAAAACAGCCGGCCCCGAGCTTGCCCTTGAGCTCGAAGAACGCGGTTACGACTGGATTAAGAATCCTCAGGCAGAATAACAATGAGCAACGAGAAAGAATATATTGAAATTTTCGACAATCACCGCCGGCTGATAGAGAATCCCTGCTCGGCCCTGCTCAACAAAGAGCGTGCAAAAGCCTTTGAGCAATTCAAGAGCACCGGATTCCCCAAGAGCAACGACGAGGAGTATCGCCACACAGCCATTGACAAACTCTTTGCCACCGACTATGGAATGAACCTCGGCCGTCTGCCCCTGCAAAGCAGCCCCGGAGAGATTTTCAGCTGCGACGTTCCCAATCTGAGGGTACGACAAGAATATATCATCAACGACAGCTACTGCAACACTGAAAGCAGCAAAACAGCCCTGCCCGACGGAGTACTTTTGGGCAGCCTCGACCAATTTGCACGCACACACCCCCTGCTTGTCGAGCGCTACTACAACCGTCTGGCACAAGATAGCGACAGCCTCGCACAATTCAACACAGCCTTTGTTCAGGATGGCCTGCTGCTGTACATACCCCGAGGCACCCGACTAAGCGAGCCCATACAGATAGTAACCCTTCTGCGCTCGAACATCGAGATGCTGAGCAACCGCCGTCTGCTAATAATAATAGATGAATGCGCCAAGGCCGACCTACTCATCTGCGACCACTCGTCGAACGACAAACAGACGCTATCGACACAAGTTACAGAAATATATCTGCACCGTGGCGCAAGCCTTAACATTGTCGAGATTGAGGAGACGGGCGAAAAAAACAGCCGCCTCGCCCATCTGCTGGTCAACCAAGAGAGCGACAGCCATTTTACACACAACAGCATCACCCTCACCAACGGGCTCACCCGAAACAACATAAAAATAACCCTTGCAGGCAGCGGCGCCGAGGCCCATCTTGGAGGCCTTGCCATCTGCGACAAAAATCAGCACACCGACAACCACACACTCGTCGAGCACAAGAGCCCCCACTGCAACAGCAGCGAGCTCTACAAATACATTCTTGACGAAGAGGCAACGGGTGTATTCTCGGGACGAATGCTCATCTGCCCCGATGCACAGCACACAACCTCGTGGCAGACCAATCGCAATCTGTGTCTCACAAAGTGCGCTCGAATGTATGCACAGCCGCAGCTCGAAATTTATGCCGATGATGTAAAGTGCAGCCACGGCTCAACAGTGGGACAGCTCGACGAGAATGCCCTGTTCTATATGCAACAACGAGGCATAAGCAAGGAGGAGGCCCGCCACCTGCTGATGTTTGCCTTTGCAGGCGAAGTGATAGAAAAAATAAATATAGAAGCGTTGCGCGACCGCCTACACCTTCTTGTCGAGAAGCGTTTCCGCGGCGAGCTTAACCGCTGCAAAAGATGCGCCCTGTGCAAGCAATAATACCACAATATGCTTAACCCATACGAAATACGCGAGCAATTCCCAATACTCGCAAGCGAGGTCTATGGCCGCCCCTTAATATATTTAGACAATGCCGCCACCACGCAAAAGCCTCGGTGTGTCATCGACACCATAAGCGAGGCCTACTGCACAATAAACGCCAACGTACACCGCGGCATACACCACCTCTCTCAGGTAGCCACCGAACGCTTCGAGGGGGCGCGACGCATCGTTCAGCAATTTATCAACGCCCCAAACAGCAACCAAATAATATTCACTCGCGGCACCACCGAGAGCATAAACCTCGTTGCCTCGTCATTTGGTGGCACATTCCTCAAAGAGGGCGACCAAGTGATTATATCCACAATGGAGCACCACAGCAACATTGTCCCTTGGCAACTGCTACGCGAACGTATGGGCATAGAGATAAAAGTAATCCCCCTGCTCGACGACGCAACCCTCGACCTTGAAGCCTATAAAGGCCTCTTCACCGAGCGCACACGTATGGTGAGCCTCACCCACGTATCGAACGTACTTGGATGCACAAACCCCATAAAAGAGTGTATCGACATTGCCCACAGCCACGGAGTGCCCATCCTTATAGACGGTGCACAAAGCACCCCTCACATAAAAGTAGATGTACAAGCCTTGGACGCCGACTTTCTTGTCTTTAGCGGACACAAGATGTACGGCCCCACAGGCATCGGAGTACTATATGGCAAGGAGCAGTGGCTCGATAAAATGCAGCCCTACCACGGCGGCGGCGAGATGATACAGACCGTAAAATTTGAAAAAACCACCTACAACGAGCTCCCATATAAATTCGAGGCAGGCACCCCCGACTACATTGGAGCGATAGCCTTGGGACGAGCAATAGAATTTATACAAGAAATAGGAATCGAGAATATATCTGCACACGAGCGCAGCCTCACCCTATATGCCCTTGAGCGTCTGGCCGAGGTCGATAATATGCGCATAATAGGCCGCCCCGATGGTTCGGCCGTCTCGCTGCTTGTGGGCGATATTCACCCCGCCGACCTTGGCACACTGCTCGACAGGCTGGGAATAGCCATACGCACAGGACACCACTGCGCACAACCTCTCATCGACCATCTTGGAATCCCCGGAACAGTACGAGCATCATTTGCACTCTACAACACAAAAGAAGAGGTAGATACCCTTGTCGAAGGCATTAAACGCGTAGCGCGAATGTTTGCCTGAGATTTTTCAGGAACAGTTAAATATATATCTAAAAATTGCAATATGCTAAAGCCCTATATGCTCAGCGGAAGAACCGAGGCAGGCTGCGACGAGGCCGGGCGCGGCTGTCTGGCAGGCGACGTCTATGCAGCCGCAGTGATACTGCCCGAGGACTTCACAAACCCACTGCTAAACGACTCAAAGCAACTCACCGAGGCGCAACGCTACCGGCTGCGCGAGGTAATTGAGCGCGAGGCTCTTGCGTGGGCAGTGGGCATTGTTACAGCCAAAGAAATTGACAAGATAAACATACTAAGAGCATCAATCCTTGCAATGCACCGTGCAGTCGAGCAGTTGCAATTGCGTCCGCAACATCTGCTCATCGACGGAAACAAATTTAACCCCTACCCCGGAATTCCCCACACAACAGTAGTTAAGGGCGATGCAACATATATGAGCATTGCTGCCGCGTCAATTCTTGCAAAGACCTACCGCGACGACTATATGCAGCGCCTCGCCCGCGAATATCCTCAGTACGACTGGGAGAGCAACAAAGGCTACCCCACCGCAAAACATCGTGCCGCCATAAGAGAGTATGGCCCTACACCCTATCACAGAATGAGTTTCAACCTACTGGGCGAGGAGCCTCGACAACTGACATTCGACTTTGGCGAGTAACGAATAAACACACCATAAACTCACAACCACAAGAGGCACAAAAGAGATACACACAGCTGCACCCCTCTCGTCCGCAGAACACAAATATCAGGCAACCAACACTTTTTAGCTAAAAAGATGTTTATAATATATAATAACCTTTACCTATTTAACAATTATACTTGCAGTTTAAAAAAAAATCTGTATTTTTGTTACATTAACAAAACACAAACTAACCCTTCTGCTTATTATATCCCATAATAATGCAAAAGCCCTATTAACCATAAAAATTTAACAAATGAAAAAAACTCTTACTATTCTAACGGCACTACTACTGTTGGCAATTGTACCGGCCACGGCAAAAATCACCCATCTTCTGCCCAAGCCCCACGAGATTACCACACAACAAGGCTCATTCGCACTGGGTCGTCCCGTAACAATAAAATATAACGGCGTCGAGCCCTGCACCCTTCTCGAAGAATTCTTTACCTCGAACAACTGCACAATAGGAAACAGCGGCGCCGAGGTTACAGTTACAATAGTCGATAATATAGAAGGGACATACGACTACGAGCTCGACGGATTCGACAACGAGGCCTACACAATCAGTGTACGCGACAATAACATCAGCATCACCGCAGTAAAGCCCATTGGCGTTATCCGCGCCACACAAACCCTCACACAATTGGCCGAGGGCTACGAAGGCACGCCTGCCATCGAAGCTGTTGACATCAAAGACTGGGCAGCCTTTAAACTACGCGGATATATGCACGACGTCGGCCGTTCATTCATCAGCGTCCCCGAGCTCAAAAAACACATCGAGCTACTCTCGCGCTTCAAGGTAAATTGCTTCCACTGGCACTTTACCGAGAATCAGGCTTGGCGTCTGCAAATCAACGCTTATCCACAACTCACAAGCGACGCCTCAATGACACGCTTCGCGGGCAAATACTACACACAAGACGACTGCCGCGAGGTTGCAGCACACGCCAAGAAATACGGCATTATAATAATCCCCGAAATTGATATGCCCGGACACAGCGAAGCATTTGTACGTGCAATGGGCTACGATATGCAGACCGACAAGGGCGTTGCAGCACTGAAAATAATACTCGACGAGGTTACAGCCCTTTTCCCCGACGCCCCCTACATTCACATCGGAGCCGACGAGAAAGGCATCACCTACCCCAATTTCCTCGGTATAATGACAAGCCACCTACACAACAAAGGCAAAAAAGTAGTTGTGTGGAATCCCATTTCGGGAGTAAACGTAGGCAGCACCGATGCCGATATGACACAAATGTGGAGCACCGCAGGACGTCAGGTTGAAGGCAAAGCAAATATCGACTGCCGCTACAACTACACCAACCACTTCGACGTATTTGCCGACGTTGTAGGCATCTACCGCAGCAACATCTACTACGAGCAACAAGGCAACAAAAATATCGCGGGAACAATCTCGGCCTATTGGAACGACCGCAAGACACCCACCGAAGAGGATATTATCAAGCAGAATAATATGTATGCCAACGTAATTGCAAGTGCCGAGCGTGCTTGGATAGGCGGCGGCAAGCAATATATCGAAGTTGGCGGAACAACCCTCCCCAACAGCGGCGACGAATACAACGAATTTGCCGATTGGGAACGTCGTTTCCTTTTCCACAAGGCCAACTCACTGAAAAACGAGCCCATCCCCTACGTTAAACAGACCAACGTACGCTGGCGCATCACCGACGCCTTCCCCAACGGCGGAGACATAAACGCACAATTTGCCCCCGAGACCGAAGGCCTCAAAGAGAGCTACACCGTCGATGGCACAACCTACTCGACAGGAATGGCAACAGGAGCCGGAATATACCTGCGCCACACTTGGGGCTCAATAATCCCAACATATTTCAGCAACCCCCAACTAAACACAACCGCATACGCTTGGACTTACGTATATAGCGAGACAGCCCAAACAGTCGGTGCACAGATAGAGTTTCAGAATTACGGCCGCAGCGAGAAAGACACCGCCCCCGACAAAGGCAAATGGGATCGCAAAGGCTCACGCATCTGGCTCAACGACGAAGAGATTCTGCCCCCCACTTGGGACAACACAGGCAAGAGCATCGACAACGAGGCCAACCTTATGAATGAAAACTTCACAGCCCGCAAGCCCGTCAAAGTACAGCTCAAGGCAGGTTGGAACAAAGTATTCTTAAAACTCCCCTACGTAGCAGCAAACGGAGTACGTCTGAACAAATGGATGTTCACATTCGTACTAACCGACCTTGATGGCCGCAATGCAGTCGATGGCCTCATCTACTCGCCCAACAAATGCAAGGACGAAGCAGCCGAGCAGATTGCAGCCGGCATCAGCGAGATAAAGAAATTCATTGCAAGCGTAACAAGCGAAAAGCCCGGCTACTACAGCCCCTCGACAGCGTCGGCCCTTAACGAAGTAATTGCAAAAATCGAAGCCACCCTTGAGCAAGAGCTCAACGCCGAGGAACGCAACCGTCAAGCCCAAGAGCTTAACGACGCATTCGACGCATTTAAAGCCTACTATCCCACAACCGCACTCAACCAACCGCTTAGCAGCAACAGCGACCACAGTTATTACTACACACTCAGCACCCCGCTACGCGACAGTCGCTACGCCACCTCAAAAGGCGCAGGCAACGAGATATATGGCGAAAAGACCGTAACCAATGCCGCAAAATGGAAATTCGTCGAGCGAGGCGACGGCACATACAACATTGTAAATTACAGCGACGCATCCTACATATCCCCAACGAGCAGCAACAACACAGCACTGCGCACACAAGCGTCAGCCCCCACAAAAGGATGGACACTTAAAGCAGCCGACTCACCCGGTTATTTTATCATCGTCAGTGGCACCACGCAATTCAATCAAACCAATTCGGGGCAAAGCTACAAAGTCTATAATTGGGGAAGCGGAACAAACACAACAGACGCAGGCTGTAAATACAGCATAGAACTTATCGGAAACGAAGGTGGCGACGGCGACACAAGCGCCCTCGATTATACACCAAACTATACAGGAACAAAGGGCGGTGATCGCCCTTTGAATTTTATTAAGGTCGAGAGCCCGTCGTACGGCACAAGCGAATACAAACTAAGCAGCGAGCAACTGACACAACTATACGTCGATGCCACCGAAAGTGTAACACTGAAAGTGGGCGCAGGCGACGAGGTATTTCCCACAGCAGGCTACGGCGCAGTGTGGATGCACGCCTACGTTTACATCGACACCGACAAGAACGGGTTCACAGCAGGCATCGACGCCGACGGTTACACCCCCACCGACGACCTTGTAAGCTACTCGGCCTACAACGCCAACCCCAACGGCGGCGGACAGTGGCGCAACAGCGCAGGCGAGAACAACGGCAACAACACCGTAGCACTCCCCTCGTTCAAAGCCCCCGAGACAAAAGGCAAATATCGTATGCGCTTCAAGATAGACTGGAACAGCATCGACCCCGCAGGATGCACCGACACAAGCAACCGCCTCGACAACAACCGCGGAACAATAATCGATGTAACCCTCGAAGTAGCCGACAAACAACAAGGCACAGTAGAACAACTCTTCAACACCACCACAATAACCGACAATCAATTTGCACAGGGCACAGTGTGGTACACCCTTCAGATAGGCGCTAACGGCTACGTAATAGACAACAACAGCACAAACAACCACATAGCCCTCGACGACGTAATATCGAGCGCCACCGACGACGCGCAACTGTGGGCATTCACCGGCGACAACACCAACGGCTACCGCCTCTACAACAAACAAGCAGGCGCCACAAAAGTACTTGCAGCCCCCACCACAATGACAGGCACAACAGGCAGCACAGCCTATCCCATCCTTGTCGATGCAAAAGCCGTTCCCACAGGTTACACCGACCTATGGATGTTCCAAGCATCGAGCGACCTTGGCGAAGGCGACACATATTACTATATGTACGAGAAAGGCTACCGCAGCAACAAAGTAAACAACCGCGACAACAAGCTCGCATTCTGGAACGGCGGTGCCGACGCAGGCTCGACTCTCAACATACAATTTGCACAAGCCGAATACCCCATCAACACCCTCTCGGGCAGCTGGACAGCATCCAACCCCGCAGGCACGTGGGCCTCGGCGTGGCAATCGACCACAGCACCAAAGATAAGCCTTACCGAGAGCGAGGGACGCAACAATATGGCCGCCTACAACGACAATGGCGATATTCAACTGTTCACCTGCCTCGCAACAGCCGCAGTGAACGGCGTACACACAGCAACATATAGCATCAGCGCCGAAGAGGGCTACTCCATAGCAGGCTACCGCTTCCGTTTTGTCAGCTCGGGCGCGACAGACGTAAGCGTAACACCCGCCGCAGGCGAGAGCATCACAGCAAGCTCATCGACAGCACAGAATATATCCGTTAAGGATGTCGAGGAGCAGTCCCTCTCATTCACAGTATCGGCCACAAGCAATATGTTTGCCAACACAAGCAATTTCTACGCCACAATCATCCGCAGCTCACTGCCCGTCGAGCCCTCGCAAGAGATATTCACAACCAAGAAAGGCGCAATCCCCTACCGCATCCCCGCAATAGCACAGGCCAAGAACGGCGACCTTATTGCCGTTGCCGACTATCGCCACAGCGGTGCCGATATTGGCGTTGTGAACAAAGGCCGCATCGACCTGCACGCACGCATCAGCAACGACAACGGCGCAACGTGGAACCCGAAATTTGCCATCGTCGAGGGACAGGGAGCAAACTCACCCGATTTTATGCACGTCGGCTTCGGCGACCCCTGCATAGTAGCCGACCGCGAGAGCGACCGCGTGCTTGTCCTCAGCTGCGCAGGCAACGTATCATTCCAATCAGGCAGCCGAGGCAACCATCAGAACATTGCACGCTTCTACAGCGACGACAACGGCGCCAACTGGAGCGCCCCCGAGGATATTGCCGAGAGCATCTACTCACAGTTCGACAACAGCCCCATAGGCCCTGTGATGGCAATGTTCATCGGCTCGGGCAAAATACACCAAAGCCGCTACGTAAAAGTAAACGACTACTACCGCCTCTACTGTGCAGTGCTGGCCAAAGACCGTAGCGCCAACTACATAAACTTTGTACTATACAGCGACGACTTTGGCGGTAGCTGGAAAGTACTCGGCACAACAAGCCGCGGACACTGCACAAGCGCCGACGAGCCCAAGGTTGACGAGCTTCCCAATGGCAACATAATCCTTAGCAGTCGCACAACAGGCGGCCGCCACTACAACATCTTCAAATTCACCGACGCCCTAAAGGCCGAAGGCTCTTGGGGCACACAAGCCACCTCGAACAGCAACGTCGGCGGTGTCGTAGCAGTAGGAAACTCAACCAACGGCGAGCTGCTCATCCTGCCCGTCGTACGCAACGAAGATAACGCCGAAATGTGGATAGCCCTGCAATCAGTACCCTTCGGCAGCGGCCGCAACAACGTAGGAATCTACTACAAAGAGCTTGCAAGCGAGAGCGACTACAACACCCCCGCCAACTTTGCAAAAGAGTGGGACGGACGCCACCAAGCATCGTACCTCCCCTCGGCCTACTCGACAATGTGCCTGCAAGCCGACGGAACAATAGCATTCCTTTACGAAGAAAGTACCTACGGCGCCGACTACACAATACAATACAAGAATTACACGCTCGAAACAATTACCGATGGAGCCTACTCGCTCCTGAGCGACAGCAACGGCACCGGCATCGAGAGCGTAACTGCAAACAAGCCACAAAGCGGAATTTACGACCTTCAAGGCCGCAGAGTACAGAACCCCGACAAAGGAATCTATATTGTTGATGGCAAGAAGATTCTGATAAAGTAAAGAAGATATTGTAGAATATAAAAATTGAGATTGGCTTCACATTAAAGCCAATCTCAATTTTTATTAGTTTCCAAGTAGCAACTCAAGTAACAAAAACAACAGCTTTGCTGATAGATAATAATTTCAGAAAAAGAGAATTAACACTCAACATATTCAGCACATCCTGTGGTATCACGTTGGATAATCACTTCAAAAATAAGTAATTAACACTAACAGGCAACTGGGGTGCATCTTCCGCAAGTTGGATAATCACTTCAAAAATAAGTAATTAACACTGTACCGAGGTTGCAGCCGTAACACTTAACTGTTGGATAATCACTTCAAAAATAAGTAATTAACACTGCGAATATGATGCTATATACACAACGTCGTGTTGGATAATCACTTCAAAAATAAGTAATTAACACTCTAACTTCCGAAGTGTATTTACACTGCTTAGTTGGATAATCACTTCAAAAATAAGTAATTAACACTAGCATACGAATATATCGATACATTCCCCGCGTTGGATAATCACTTCAAAAATAAGTAATTAACACTTCACCTGTTATCTTGTCGTGTTGGACCTTAGTTGGATAATCACTTCAAAAATAAGTAATTAACACTAATTTCCATTTCTTATCGTCCCACGTCAGTGTTGGATAATCACTTCAAAAATAAGTAATTAACACTGTACATAATCTGAACTAATTAAAATCCAACTATATAACAAAAAATAAAGTGATTTTTTTGAGTGCTTGAACATTGAAAAGAACTACATCTTTACAATTTTTTAAATTCAAACCTCAAACTAGGGCGTTCCAACACACCCGTCTCCAAACAGAGACAAATATATTTTATACTATCTATCATATCAAAGAGCAAAAATATTTGGTGTGCAAAGATAATTCATTTTTTCTTTTTATCAACAAAATCGTTACTTAAAGCTATATTTCGCGCAGCATTCCAATCGGCATTTATTCCCTCAAATGTTCCATCAGTATTTTGTTTCCCTTTTCCTTTTATGCAGTCTGGATTCTTACATATAAAGGTTGATTGGTTTATACGTTGTCCTTTCTCGTAATGTCCACAGAAACTACACGTTTGACTTGTGTGATAAGGATCAACATATCTCACAACTATTCCTGCTGCTTTTGCTTTATATTCAATCAATGTTTGTAATTCAAAGAACGACCAATAACGCAAAATAAACTTATACTCATTGCCTACTTCATCATTTGCATCGCGCCCAAATCTCGCAAGACGTTCCATTTGAATTACACCTGCACCATTCTTTAGCGCATACTCAATAATTGACTTACTAAAAATATGATTCTGCAAATGTACCCATTTACGTTCTTTTCCCTCTAAATGTTCAAGCGCCTGTAACTTTTTTGTACGACCGTGTCCACCATTAGTTGTATGGCTAAGGCTACGCTGCAATTCTCGTTTTCGTGCAGCCATACACATACGTACTTTCAAGAATTGTTCACGAGAGCCTATACCAACACCACCATAATCATTATCATTCAGAGCAGCATATAAAGGAATATTGATACCTAAATCAACACCAACTACACGATTCATATTAAGTTTCTTATCTTCTTTGGGGATTTTTACAACCAACAATAAGAAACGCTTATGACTTTTTGCTTCTTGTATTGAGGAATTACCAACATCATATTGTCCGCTCAATACACGTTCGACAATCTCTTTATTATTGCTTCTATCTTTTCCGAATCTCAAATCCCATTCTAATCCTTTTGGGAAACGAACATATATAGTTCCATCTTCACGACGCATTAACATTAGTTTCTTATGTAATTTAATAGAAAAAGGGGCAGGAATTCCTTTTCTAAAATTAGGAATACTTCTTTCACCATTCTTAATCTGCAATGTATAATGCTTATAAGTAGAAGTTATATTCTGGTTCAGATTTGTTAATATATCCGACGGAATAGTATCGAGAAACTCGTTACTAACAACATCGTATGTAGAATTTTGCTCCGAACCTTTACCGCCACCACCTTGTAAAAAAGCCAACCGTTTCTTCTTAAAATCGGAATCTAACAGTTTACGTTCATCTTTAAGTTGTTTAATATCTTCTTCTGTTAACTTATTACGCTTAGAATATCGTAATAAGTTTTCAATCTTATTAAAACGAGGAGAGTGTAATTTCAACCTATATTCATAGGCGTCATTAAAGAAACAATGCGATATAATACGATTTGCTGCTTTATATAGATTATCGTTTATTTCGTCCCAAATATGAAGTTCATCTTTGTATCGCTTATTGTCTTCTTCACTATCTCCGTGTTTATGAAGAAAAACCTCTATTTTTCTTGTTATGCAAGTATATTCATTAGTCATACATCCTAAGTTTTTACAAAAATATAAATTTTCACTGTTATTTTAAATATAAGGCCTAAATAAATTACCTATAAGTACTCTACAATCCCAACCCAATAATCCACCCCAATGAAATGCGGGAAAGCTGGTTCGCCAACTTCTACTATTGTAAATTGCAGCTAAAAAGGGACATTACCTTAGGGCTATAAAGCCATTTTAATTTCTACTATTATTGTTTATCCCCTCGCACGCTATCCGAGGAGCTACAAGGGAATTACATTATATAATGTTAAAAAAAGCGCTCTGTTGATAGCATAAAATAATAGGACAACCTTTGGGGCTGTCCTATTATTTTATATTGTAAAAGGTTTTTTACCAATTACTCTGCACGCAGTGTGAAGCGCTGGAAGCCTGTTGCTGTAAGCTCCTTATCGAAACCTTTCAAGAAATCGGCAACAGTAATCTTCTCATTCTGGCAGTATCCCTGCTGAAGGAGACAAACCTCCTTGTAGTATTTCTGGATACGACCATCGGCGATGCGGGCAATCATAGCCTCGGGCTTGCCCTCCTCGCGAGCTTTCTCCTCGGCAACAACGCGCTCTTTAGCTACGAGCTCGGGGGCGAGGTCGGCGCTTGTCAGAGCAAGGGGTGCCGAAGCTGCAATCTGCATTGCAATCTCGTGGCCTGCCTCCTCGTTAGCCTGATTAAGGGCTACCATTGTGCACAGCATATTCTTCTTCTGGTGGTTGTAAGTGTAGATGTTCTCACCTACGAGTGTCTTGTAACCGTCAAGCTCCATCTTCTCACCGGTGATACCCGAGCGAGCTACGATAGCATCCTGAACAGTACCCTCGCCCAAAGGAAGAGCCTTTACCTCGTCGATAGTAGCGCACTTTGCAGCCACTGCAGCGTCGAGAATCTCTGTTGTTAACTTTACAAAGTCGGCACCTTGAGCCACAAAGTCGGTCTCGCACTTGAGAGCGATGATTGCAGCGAAGCCATTCTCTGCCTTTACAAGAACACAACCCTCAGAAGCCTCGCGGTCGCTACGTTTAGCAGCTACCAACTGTCCCTTCTTACGGATAATCTCGATAGCCTTGTCAAAATCGCCCTCACCCTCGGTAAGTGCGTTCTTGCAATCCATCATACCGGCACCGGTCATCTGACGCAGTTTGGCAATATCAGCCATTGTTACAGCCATAGTATTATTCTGTTTTTTTACGTTAATAATTATTCTGCGGCCTCACCCTCGCTCTTGTTGATGCGAGCACGTGTTGTGCGGCGACGCGCAGTCTTCTTTACCTCTGCATTCTCCTCATCACCCTCGGCAGCCTCGTTGTCAATTTTCTCGACTTTACGCTCCTCAAGACCCTCGGCAATTGCAGCGCAGCAAGCGTCAAGGATAACCTCAACCGACTTTGTTGCATCGTCGTTTGCAGGGATTACAAAGTCAACATCACCGGGATTAGAGTTTGTATCCACGATAGCGAATACAGGAATACCCAGACGGTTAGCCTCGTGAACAGCGATATACTCCTTCATTACGTCAACAACGAAGATAGCCGAAGGAAGACGTGTAAGGTCGGCAATTGAGCCGAGAGTCTTATCGAGCTTAGCACGCTGACGAGAAATCTGAAGAACCTCACGCTTAGAAAGGTTCGAGTATGTACCATCCTGAGTAAGTTTGTCGATAGTAGCCATCTTCTTCACAGCCTTACGGATTGTGGGGAAGTTTGTGAGCATACCACCGGGCCAGCGCTCGATAACGTAAGGCATACCTACTGCCTGAGCTTTATCTGCTACAATCTCTTTGAGCTGTTTCTTTGTTGCTACGAAGAGAATTTTCTTGCCGCTCTTAGCAATCTGCTTCAGAGCCTCGGCAGCTGTGTCAACCATTGCAGCTGTCTTGTGCAAGTCGATAATGTGGATACCGTTACGCTCCATAAAGATGTAGGGAGCCATAGCAGGGTTCCATTTACGTTTCAAGTGACCGAAGTGTGCACCGGCCTCTAAAAGTGTTTCAAATGTAATTCTTGACATTTTTTTTTAATTTAAATCGTTTACCTTCTTTTTAATTACTTCTAACCAACCTCTTGGGTAGCCCACCTTAAGCACAAGCATCACAGATGCGCAAAGGCACGTTGCGTGCGATAAACATCAGCGGAGTCCCAAGTGGTTTAGATACTAAACGTCTTTTTTCGAGCCGAATATTAACGTTTACTGAACTGGAATCTGCGGCGTGCCTTGGGCTGTCCGGGCTTCTTACGCTCAACCTCACGAGCATCGCGAGTGAGGAATCCCTCGGAACGAAGAGCCTTCTTGTCATCGGCATTGATTTTCACCAATGCACGAGCGATAGCAAGGCGAAGAGCCTGAGACTGACCGGTGAAACCACCACCGTCCAAGTTAACCTTAATATCGTACTTCTCAAGAACATCGAGTTTCATCAGAGGCTGCTTAACAACGTACTGAAGAATGCTCGAAGGAAAATAATCTTGCAGATCCTTTCTGTTAATTGTGATCTTACCTGTACCCTCAGTTACAAAGATACGGGCAACTGCGCTTTTACGTCTGCCTAATGCATTAACCATTTCCATCTGCTTTCTTATTTATAAGAGTTAATATCAATTGTTTTAGGATTCTGTGCTGCGTGCTTGTGCTCTGAACCCTCGTAAATATAGAGGTTGTTCATCAAGTGATCGCCAAGGCGAGACTTGGGCAACATACCGCGTACAACGTGCTTGAACAGACGCTCGTAGCCCTTGTAACCTTTAGCAACATCCGAGGGGCTGAAAGCCTTCTGACCACCGGGATAACCCGAGAAGCGAAGATAGATGCGGTCGGTCCACTTGTTACCTGTCATTTTAACCTTGTCGGCGTTGATAATGATTACATTATCACCACAATCGGCATTAGGTGTAAAGCAGGGCTTATACTTACCTCTAAGAATCTTGGCAACCTTTGAGCCAAGGCGACCAAGTACTTGGTCGGTAGCATCAACGACAACCCACTCCTTGTTTGCGGTTGCCTTATTTGCTGAAATTGTTTTGTAGCTTAAAGTATCCACTTTAATTCGTTTAAATTTAGTTAATAATTCCACTAACGATACTCCCCTACCGTTCCTTACGGAAAATCGGAACATTGCAGGAACCCTCTTCACGTTTCACCCCGACAGTCGGCTAAACTGCCTTTTGGCTCACTCAGAGACCTAAAGTATCAATAGCCCATACTAAGGGCTGATAATAATCGGCTTGCAAAATTACTTCTTTTTAGTGGAACAGCCAAGAAAACAAAAACTTTTTTCAAAAAAATGTTCAAAAAAATTTGCTTGTACCGAAAAAAGCCGTACCTTTGCAACGCATTTAAGTAATGCCCAGATGGCGGAATCGGTAGACGCGCTGGTCTCAAACACCAGTGGGGCAACCCATCCCGGTTCGATCCCGGGTCTGGGTACTTAAAACGGAGAGAGCTAAAAACTCTCTCCGTTTTCTTTTTTACCCGCCCGTAACTCATTGGTTTGCCGATACATCAAGCCAAGCACCTTGTTGTATTCATTGGTTCGATATTTTCCTTCGTCAATTTCAAATTCCTGCCTCTTCGCAACAAAGCAGAGAAGAAAATATCACGATTTGCAATCAATAGATTTAAATATGTGCTGCTACATTCTTAACTAAAAAAACCTATCTCAGTCTCACTCCCCGAGCAACAGCTGTCTGATGCTGTCGCGCAACTTAGGGCTTGACACAGAATCAGTCCCATTGAATGCTATCACAAAATTATCGGCAAGAATCTCCTCGGGATTTATAATATATTGTGTATTACGCCCCACCTTATCATAAAAGTCGGTCGCATCCTTTGGCGAATAGACTAGCGTTGCACCATCTTTCTTAACGGGCTTTAGGTTCTCGTCATAAGGAATAAGCCCAATACCAAGATAGCTAAAGAATGTGCCCCCTTCGTAAGGGCGGGTGGCATAGAGTAGCATTGTGCATTTATGCGGAGTGCCGTTTATAGTAAATGTGGCATAGCTGTCGTATCGACCAACGTCGGGATTACCGATGCGTCTATCCTGCAAGTCGTGCGGATATTCAATCTCATCGTCGGTAACGGTAAAGCCTATTGTGGAATACATTGCACGTTTAAAATCGATGCTGCCTCGTGTAAGCACGTGGAAAAGTTCGTGCAGAAGTAATTCACGCTTAAAATCATCGGGAAAGTCGATGAAATTATGGCTCAAGGCAATCCAATTGCTGCGCGTATATCCTGCCGCCCCACCCTCGTCGGCCATTGTCGATTTTACGAGCATTATCTCCTTGGGCAGCGGTAATTTAAGGTTGTATTTACGTATTGTATCATTCAGCGCCGCCACCACCGAACAGACTGCGACACTGTCGCCACTGTTCCACGGGCACACACAGTCGAGCATCATCTGTTTCAGTTGCTCGACCGTTCCTTCGGGATTTTGCAGACGCGACACCACGTCAAATGTGCTGCGACTACGTGTGTAATTATCCTCGGCTGCAACAAGAGCTCTTGCCTCGTCAATTGTCGCCAAGCGAATACAGATTGTATCGTTCCACTCATCGGCAACCGATACAGCAGCGTTGCCACAGGCACTCACAAGCATAAGAGACAAGAGAAATATTATTTTTATCATCTTTTCGGGGGATATTATTTGATTGACACAATTGACAGAATGAATATAAACAAGATGCAACCAACGCCGGGGTTTACGACGCTGCATCTTTTATACCTATTGTAATTATTAGGCCTTACGACTTACGACTTTCTTTAAGAAGTCCATAATTATGGGGCTGGGATGAAGCACCGTGCTCGAATACTCGGGATGATACTCTACTCCTATAAACCAGTCGAGTTCGGGAATCTCTACCACCTCGACAAGGCCGCTCTCGGGGTTAACACCCGTACACATCATTCCGGCCTCTTCAAACTCGGCTGTGTAGGCATCGTTAAACTCGTAACGGTGGCGGTGGCGCTCGACGATTGTCTCTGTACCATAAGCCTCGAAGACTTTGCTTCCGGGTGTCAGACGGCAATTATATCCGCCCAAGCGCATAAGGTCGCCATTGTTATTTATGGCCTTTTTCTCTTCCATCATATCAACCACGGGGTGCGAGGTCTTGGGGTCAATGTCCGAGCTGTTGGCATCGGCGTATCCAAGCACATTACGTGCAAACTCAATTACCATTGCGTGTAATCCCAAGCAGATTCCGAGTGTTACAAGATTATTCTCGCGACAATATTTTACTGCGGCAATCTTACCATCAAGACCACGTTGTCCGAATCCCGGGCATATTACGTAGCCATCCATTCCGGCGAGCATTTGAGCGACATTCTCGTCGTTAATTTTTTCGCTGTCGATAAAGTGGCATCTTACCTTGCTGTCGTGATATACACCCGACTGCGAAAGGCTCTCATAGAGGCTCTTATATGCGTCGCGCAGGTCGTATTTTCCTACAAGACCTATATTTACCTCGCGTGTAGCATTGTTACGACGCTCGATGAATGTACGCCAAGGCACAAGCCCCGGTGTCTCGCCAACTTCCATTCCCATAAGTCGCAGAATGGCTGCATCCAAGCCCTGATCCTGCATTCTCAGAGGCACCTCGTATATCGAGGGTACATCGGGGCTGTGCACCACACAATCGGGCTGCACATTGCAGAAACTGGCCACCTTACGCATAAGGTTAATGTCAAGGTCGTGCTCGGCACGTAGCACAAGTACATCGGGCTGAATACCGAGGCTTTGCAACTGCTTAACACTATGCTGTGTGGGCTTTGTCTTAAGCTCGCCCGCAGCCGAGAGATAAGGAACGAGTGTAAGGTGTACACACACTGCACGCTTGCCAAGCTCCCATTTAAGCTGACGGATAGCCTCAAGATAAGGCAGGCCCTCAATATCACCCACAGTACCGCCAATCTCGGTAATTACAAAGTCGAGCTCTTCTTTTTTACTCACAAGAAGCATACTGCGTTTAATCTCATCGGTGATGTGAGGAACAACCTGCACTGTCTTTCCAAGATAGTCGCCGCGACGCTCTTTCTCAATTACCTCGCGATATATGCGTCCTGTTGTAAATGTGTTCCAACGTGTGGTTTTAATATCGGTGAAGCGTTCGTAGTGTCCAAGGTCGAGGTCGGTCTCACGACCATCAATCGTTACGTAACACTCGCCGTGCTCATTGGGGTTCAGAGTACCCGGATCGACATTTATATAGGGGTCGAATTTCTGAATTGTTATTTTGTACCCACGAGCCTGCAACAGCTTGCCTATTGACGAAGAGATTACTCCCTTTCCAAGTGAGGAGGCCACACCTCCGGTCACGAAAATATACTTAGTGTCTGCCACGGTATAATAGTTTTTAAATATTTTCTAATTAAAAAAAGTTTCTGACGCATCGACAAAAAATGTCAATTGTCAAAAACCGGCCAACGCAATTACAGCTTTATTGCTCATTTCCTATTTATATTAAAACTACCTTATTTTATACTCGAAGTAGTTTCTTTGAGGAACAGAGAATGCTCTAAAAATTCAGCCTTGCAAATATAAAAAAGAAAATTCACAAAGAATACTACAATGACAAAAAAAATATCTTAATAGTGGATTTTTTTTCGTCATTGTAGTAAAGCAGGCCCGATGGCATCATCTGCCACATTCCGCACACGCTTATTTATGTCTCGAAGCAAGTTCGGCCTCTATATCTGCAAGACTGAATCCCATCTGTTCGTTCAACACAAGCAGATGATAGATAAGGTCGCTCGCCTCGTAAAGGTAGCGTTCTTTGTTATTGGCAATTGCCTCAATAACTGTCTCGACGGCCTCCTCGCCCACTTTCTGAGCAATTTTGTTTACTCCTTTATTAAATAGATAGGTAGTATAAGAGCCCTCGGGCACATCTTTGTGGCGTTGTTGCACCACCGCCTGCAATTTGCGTATAAAGCCCTCGTTGTCGGGAGTATCGAAGCACGAGAGTGTTCCGCGATGGCAAGCCGCCCCTGTGGGACGTCCCATAAGCAGCAAAGTATCATTGTCGCAATCGGGATACATTGCAACAACCTCTATAAAGTTACCGCTTGTCTCGCCCTTTGTCCACAGCCGGCCACGCGAGCGGCTGTAAAAGGTTGCCTTGCCTGTTGCCACGGTTTTTTCAAATGCCTCTTGGTTCATATAAGCCACCATAAGCACCTTGAGCGTCGCACTATCTTGCACCACCACAGGGAGCAGTGCATCACTATTCTTTGATAAATTAAAATCGGAGAAATTCATATTATGTATTATATTTTCAGAATTCTATGGTTGCTCTTTATAGTCTCACTTTTATACCTCGATTGTGCAGCATCTGTTTAAGTTCTTTTACCGTAATATCTCCATAGTGGAAGATACTTGCAGCCAGCGCAGCATCGGCACGTCCTGTCGAGAGCACCTCGGCAATGTCATCGGCCGTGCCTGCTCCTCCCGAGGCAATTATAGGGATGGACAATTCTTGCGCAAGACGGGCGAAAAGGTCGCATGGATAGCCACTGCGCGTGCCGTCGTGCTCCATTGAAGTGAGCAGAATCTCGCCTGCGCCACGCTCTTGCCCCTCAAGCGCCCACGCAAACAATTCGCGCTCGGTGAGCCGACGACCTCCGTGTGTGGTAATAAGCCATTTATCATCCACCATTTTTGCGTCTATCGCAAGCACCACAAACTGACTGCCATATTTCGATGCAATCTCATCAATCAGCCGCGGGTTGCGCACCGCGGCACTGTTTATAGATATTTTATCGGCGCCGACGTCGAGCAGACGCGCAGCATCGTCAATAGAGGATATTCCTCCACCGACAGTAAAGGGAATATTTATGCCACGGGCTATCCGCTCGACAAGTGTCGTAAAGGTGTTGCGCCCCTCGCAGGTTGCACTAATATCAAGATAAACAAGTTCATCGGCACCTTGTGCGGCATACAGCCGTCCAAGCTCCACTGCATCGCCGACATCTTGCAGCCCCACAAAATTTACACCCTTTACAGTGCGTCCCTCTTTAACATCAAGACAAGGTATTATTCGCTTAGCAACCATTGTTCAATATCTTTTAAAGTTATACGCCCCTCGTATATTGCCTTTCCCACAATCGCAGCACGCACTCCGCTCGTGCGTGCACACTCAAGGTCGGCCATTGACGAGACACCGCCGCTCAGTGTAACATCAACCGTAGGGAAACGCTGTTGCAGGCCCATATACAAAGGGATATTAGGCCCTTGTAACATTCCATCACGGCTAATATCGGTGCATATTAGTTGCGTAAGGCCATCGGGCAAGAAGGTCTCGACAAGTTCCTCGACCCCGATGCCCCCATCTTTCAACCACCCGTGAGTGGCAACTTTTCCGTTCCTAATATCAGCACCTAAAATAATTCTCGACGCACCATATTGACACAGCCACTGCGAAAACATTTCGGGATTATCTACCGCTACACTGCCACAGATAACACGTGCAGCACCGGCATCAACAGCCTGCCTTACAGCATCGCCCGATTTTATTCCACCACCCCACTCTATATCAAGATTGGTTGCAGTTGCAATTTTCTCAAGCGTGCGCAAATTACAAGGAGCTTTAGCCTTTGCACCGTCAAGATCGACAATGTGCAGACGACGCACTCCGCAATCGGCGTAACGCCGCGCAACATCCACAGGCTCGCTGTCATATATTTTTGTCTGTGCATAGTCGCCCTGTGTAAGGCGCACGCAGCAACCGTTAATTAAATCAATTGCAGGTATAATTTCCATTATTCAATCTTCAAAAAGTTCTTTAATATAGCCTCGCCAATATCGCCGCTCTTCTCGGGATGAAATTGTGTACCATAAAAATTGGCTCTCGACAATGCAGCAGCGAATCGGCGACCGTTGTCCGAGACTGCAATGGCATCGGCGCAAACATCCGCCGCATACGAGTGTACAAAATAGACAAAAGCCCCATTGTCGATGCCATCGAACAACGGCGAGCGCAAAGCCTCGATACTGTTCCACCCCATATGAGGCACTTTAACCCCACGCTCTTTGTCGGGAGCGAAACGACGAACATCGGCATCAAAAATCCCCAGACAGGCGACGTTACCCTCCTCGCTGTATCGGCACATAAGCTGCATTCCTATACATATTCCGAGCACCGGCTGTGTCAGGTTCTTGACAACCTCGACAAGGCCGCGCTCACGCAATTTTTCCATTGCCGACGACGCCTCGCCCACACCCGGAAGCAGCACTCTGTCGGATGTTCGAATAATGGCAGCATCACTCGTTATACAGTAGTCGGCACCTATGCGCTCAATGGCATTGCACACCGAGCGCAAATTTCCCGTATCATAATCAATAATTGCAATCATAGTACCCCCTTGCTACTGGGCAGCTCATAGCTGAAAGGCTCGCGACGCACCGCCTGTCGCAGTGCACGTGCAAAGGCTTTAAAAACCCCCTCGGCTGTGTGATGATTATTCTCGCCCTTGGCTGCCACGTGCATATTGCAGCACATTGCCGCACCAAGCGACTTAAAAAAGTGTTTAAACATCTCGGTGGGAACGTCGCCCACATACTCGCGCGTAAAGGTAACATCCCAATCAAAGTCGATGCGCCCGCCAAAGTCAATCAACACCATTGCCCGCGCCTCGTCCATCGGCAGTACAAAGCCGTATCGTCCGATGCCCCTTTTATCGCCAAGAGCTTTCACAATTGCCTCGCCCAGCACAATGGCAACATCCTCCATTGTATGATGCTCATCGACGTTAAGGTCGCCCGAGGCCTCGACCCTTAACGACACTCCTGCGTGATGCACAATCTGGTCAATCATATGGTCGAGGAAATTAAGTCCCGTCGATACGTGCGACACCCCCCTGCCGTCGAGGTCGATACCAACCTCGATACTCGTCTCGCGTGTGCGCCGCACGACTGTTGCCCGCCGTTCGCCGCAACGCAGAAACTCGGCAATCTCTTTCCAACTATCGGTTACAAGCACACAGGACGCGGCGTAAGGCTGCGCGGCAAGCTGCCCGATACGTTCACTGTCGGCCGTATAAAGAATGGCCTTTGCGCCTAAATTATGAGCAAGCTCGACATCCGACAATCTGTCGCCGATGACAAAAGATCTATCGAGCGAGTAGCTGCCATCCATATATTTTCCGAACATCCCCGTGCCGGGCTTGCGACAGGGCGAACAATCGGACGGGAAGTGATTATCAATCAGTTGGTCGTCGAACCGCACGCCCTCGCCTGCCAAAATATCGAGCATCTTATTATGCACTACATCAAACTGCTCCTGCGGATAGGCGGGTGTCCCCAAGCCATCCTGATTGCTTGCAATGACAAGCTCGAATCCAATATCGGCTACACACGAGAGTGCACCTATCGCCCCGGGCATAAATTGCAACTGTTCGAGTGTGTCAACCTGCTCGGTAACGGGCGGTTCCCATATTATTGTACCGTCGCGGTCTATAAATAGAGCTTTTTTCATAATTTTAGTAGTTGTTTAATTTCTCATTATCTGCAACAGACGTTCATTCTCCTCGGGCGTGCCTATGGTTATTCTAAGACACCCCTCGCAACCACACACTCCCGAGCGGTCGCGCACAATAACCTCGGCTGCGATAAGTTTGTTGTACATTGCGCGAGCATCGCCCACCTTAACCAAAAGGAAATTGGCATCCGACGGATAGACACGCTCGACACAATCAATCGCTTCAAGCGCCTCGGCTACACGCTCACGCTCGGCAATAATGTTCTCGACCTCGTGAGCCACATTTCGCCCAAGAAGCTCGGCGGCACGCTGCATTCCCGCAAGATTTATATTGTAGGGATATTTTACGTTGGCAAACAGTTGCATTATATTCTCGTGGGCAAAGGCAAGGCCCAAGCGCAAAGCCGCAAGGCCGTAAGCCTTAGAAAGCGTCTGAAGCACTATCAAATTATCATACTCGCTCAAAAGCGTCGTTGCACTCGGCTGCGAAGAAAAATCTATATAAGCCTCATCCACCACTAAAATTCCACCGAAGCCATCGAGCAAGCATCTCATCTGTTCAATTGAAAAGCTGTTACCCGTGGGATTATTGGGCGAGCAGATAAACATCAATTTCGTCTTTTCGTCGCACGCAGCCCGAAGCGCGTCCGTCGGCAGAGTAAACTCCTTGCCCAACTGCACCTCGCGCACCTGCACGTCGTTAATCTCGGCCGCCACACGGTACATCCCGTATGTCGGCGCAATTGTTACAATGTTATCGACGCGCGGCTCACAGAAGATGCGCATACAAAGGTCGATGGCCTCGTCGCTACCGTTGCCCACAAACATTTTCTCGGAAGCAACACCCTTGAGCCCCGAGAGTTGCTCTTTCAGCGCTGTTTGTCGCGGGTCGGGGTAACGATTGTAACCATTATCATAGGGATTCTCGTTGGCATCGAGAAAAGCCCCAATGCTCCCCTTATACTCGTCGCGTGCGGTGGAGTAAGGCGCAAGATTGCGTATATTATCGCGCACAAGGCGCATCACATTCTCTATTTTCATAGTATCTCACTCTTTATCGGGTACATATTTCAGTCTCTCGACAACAGCATTGGCGTGAGCATCGAGCCCCTCGGCACGAGCCATCGTAATAATTGTATCGGCAAGTCCCTGCAATCCCGACGGCGTTGCAGCCTGAAAGGTTATCTTACGCACAAAGCTATCGACATTTACACCACTGTGCGAACGTGCCCAACCGGCTGTGGGCAACGTGTGATTAGTTCCCGATGCATAGTCGCCTGCACTCTCGGGGGTGTAATTACCCACAAACACACTGCCTGCCGATGTTATACGCGCCGATACACCCCAAGCATCATCGGTAGATATTATAAGGTGTTCGGGAGCATACATATTTACAAAATCCAATCTATCATCGGCATTGGAGAGCACCACCACTCTGCTGCCCTCAAGAGCCTTTTGAGCAATTTCCTTTCGTGGGAGCGCAGCGAGTTGTCGCTCGACCTCGATACATACAGAATCGGCAATTTCGGACGACGAGCAAACGAGCATTGCCTGCGAATCGACTCCGTGCTCGGCCTGCGACAACAGATCGCTTGCCACAAACGAGGGGACAGCCTCGTCGTCGGCCATCACAAGCACCTCGGATGGGCCTGCGGGCATATCTATCGCCACCTTGGCCGATAGAATCTCTTTGGCCTTTGTTACGTATCTGTTACCCGGCCCGAATATTTTATCGACAGCGGGAACACTCTCTGTGCCATAGGCCATTGCAGCAACTGCCTGTGCACCGCCTACCTTAAAAATGCGCTCGACACCACACACCATGGCCGCAAAAAGCACAGCCGGGGCAACCTTTCCTTGCTTGTCGGTGGGCGTACACATTATTATCTCTTTGCAGCCGGCTACCTTGGCCGGAATTGCCAACATAAGCACCGTAGAGAAGAGCGGCGCCGAGCCACCCGGGACATATATTCCCACACGATTTATGGGCACGGCACGTTGCACACAGAGCACCTCGGGAGCCGTCTCCACACGCACCGGCTCGAAGCGTTGCGCCATATGGAATTTTGTAATATTACGTGCCGCGTTTGCGATAGCCTCGCGCAACGTCCCGGGAATCAGTTTGTATATATCGCGCATCTCCTCGGGCGTAACCTCAATTGCGTCAAGTTGCACATTATCAATTTCATTGGCTAATGAACGAATAGCCGCATCACCCTCAGTGCGTACCCTCTCTATTATGCTATTTACGCGCGACGCTATAAGCCCATCATCATCGAGCGTGCGTTTGCACAACTCGCTCCACGTTCCTCTATCGGGTTCAATATATTTTTTAATCATACTCGCAACTATTTATAATACAATCTTCTCAAGGGCAAGAACAAGAATTCCCTCGGCACCTATTGCTTTCAGCTTCTCGACTACACTCCACAACTCTTTTTCATCTACAACCGTCTGCAACGAGCACCAATCGCTCTGCGCCAACGGAATAACTGTGGGGCTGCGCATTGCAGGCAGAATTTTCACAGCCTCATCAAGCGCCGACGATGGCAGATTGAGCACAAGGTATTTTTTACCGTAGCCCTTCTGCACCGACTCGAAACGCGACATTAGCTGTCGAACAACAAGCATCTTCTCGTCGTCGAGGCCGGGAGTAGCTATAAGCACCGCCTCGGACTGCAACACCTGCTCAACCTCGACAAGACCATTGCTTATGAGCGTGCCGCCCGAGGAGACAATGTCAAAGATTGCATCGGCAAGCCCCGCCGCGGGAGCAATCTCGACCGAGCCGGTAATTGTATGTACGGCTGCTTTTATACCCTTTTCATCGAAAAAGCGTTGCAGCACATTGGGATAAGATGTTGCAATGCGCTTACCGTTGAAATAATCGAGCCCTGTATAATCCACATTTTTGGGGACGGCAAGCGACACGCGGCAAGCGCCGAATCCTAAATTCTGCAATACATCGACACTGCATCCGCGCTCGACAACCTCGTTATATCCCACAATACCAATATCGGCAGCACCCATTGCCACCGTATGTGGAATATCATCGTCGCGCAAAAAAAGAATCTCGACCGGAAAATCGGCCGCACGCATCAGAAACTTACGTTTCTCTTCCTTAATTGTTACGCCAGCCTCGCGCAACAGCTCAATGCTTTGCTCGTTCAAGCGTCCTTTTGTCTGTATGGCAATTCTAATCATATTCTCGTTAATTTATTAAAAAACGGAAACCACTCCAAAGGGATTGGCTTCCGTCTATATTAGCATTATACAGATACATCGCCTGCCCTTCACACTGCGTATGAAAGATGATGGTGGCGATTATGTAACTGAATATTATTCATTATTCTATTTTTAAAAGCTGGTTTAATTTCGATAGCAGCTCTTATAAAAACAAGTGCCGCATTCTGTTTACACTTTAAAAAAGCAGTGCGAAGGTTCATTCACCCTCACACTGCAAATATATTCTATTTTTCATTAAAGCAGCAAATTTTTACAACATTTTTTTGCTAAAAAAGTAAAACTGCCAACTTTTTGAAAGCCATTGGCGCTATTTTATAGATTTTATCTTCTTCAGCTCGCTATACAGACGCTGTACAGGCAACCCCATCACATTAAAGTACGAGCCTTCGATATTTTCCATTCCAATATAACCTATCCACTCTTGTGCGCCATAAGCACCGGCCTTGTCCATCGGTGCATACTTATCGAGATAATAATCGACCTCCTCATCGGTAAGATGAGCAAATGTTACATTCGATTGTGCTACAAAACTGAGCTGTTGATTCTTTGTGGTAATTGTAACCCCCGTAAACACCGCGTGTGTCTTTTGCGACATATTATGTAACATACGGCGAGCCTCGTCCTTGTCCGATGGCTTGCCCAACGCCTTATCATCGAGCCACACAATTGTATCGGCGGTTATCACCAACTCATCATCGGCCATAGAGGGGCGATAGGCATCGGCTTTTTTCTTTGAGATAAAGAGGGGAATATCTCCTGCACGAAGCTCGGCCGGAAACGTCTCGTCAACGTCGGGCAGGCTCTTTACGACAAAAGGGACATCCAATCCTGCAAGAAGCTCGCGACGACGAGGCGAGGCCGATGCGAGTATAATCTTATAATCCTTAATATTATCGAGCATAAAAATTCACTTTTTACCAGCCGAAAGCGTTGGCCTCGTCCATCCATTTTCCCTGTGCACGCATAATCTGCTCAATTACGTCGCGACCACAACCCTCGCCGCCATTTATGGGCGAGATATATTTTGAAAGTTCCTTAATCTCGTGTGCAGCATCGGCCGGACAGCAAGGAAGGCCGCACATCTGCATAACCTCGTAGTCGGGAATATCGTCGCCCATATACATAACCTCGTCGGACGATAGCTCATACATTGTCATCAATTCCTCGAAACAGTCGCGTTTTATCGAAGCACCTATATATACATCTTGTATGCCCAACCCTTTATAGCGCACGCGCACCGCCTCGGTGCGTGCACCGGTAATTATAGCAACGTGAAAGCCCGCCTTTACAGCAAGCTGCAATGCGTATCCATCTTTTATATTTACAGTGCGCATAGGCTCGCCGCTGGGATACATTGAGATAGTCTCGCGGCTCAGCACTCCGTCAACATCAAAGACTAGCGCCTTAATTTTTTTTAAATCGTAGTTTATCATTATTTATCGGTTTTTTGCGATATAATCGCTTAACACATTATATATATATAACAGTTCGTCGTCGAGCAGTGCACGCTGACAGCGCATAACAGCATCGTCGCCCCTGCGGGCAGGCCCTGTTTGCGCCTCACGCGGATGCAAGGAGTGTACCTTAAGCGCCGTCTCATCTATAAGCGGCAGCATAGCCTCAAAAGGCAGTCCGTGCTTTTCGAGCAGCCTTGCCGACATTGCATACAAGGCATTGGGAAAATTACAAGCAAACACCGCTGCAAGATGCAGATAGCGCCGTTGTTCGCTTGTTGCATCATAGACCTTTCCGCCCAGTCCGATGGCAATGGTACGAAGCGTCTCAAGAGCCTCTGTGTCGCACCCCTCGACAAATGTCGAGACCGAGGAAAAATCCACAATCCTCGCCTTGCTGAAGGTCTGCATAGGATAGAACACTCCGTAGCGCACAGCACCTGCATCGCGCAAAGCCTCCATAGAAATACTGCCGGCCGTATGCGCGATAAGAGCCTGCGGGAAGAGACGCACCACACTGCCGACAACCTCGGGCAGCGCAGCATCGGCAACAGCAATTATCACAACGTCGGGAGCAGTAAAATCGTCTAAACGGGACGAAAAGGGCACTCCTATACGCTCGCCAAGCTCGCGTGCCGAGGCTTCTGTGCGGCTCCACACCCCGATAATCCTCTCGCCGGCATTTTTCAATGCAACAGCAAGCGAGGTTGCCAAATTACCGGCACCTACCAACAAAATAGTATCAGCGTGCGTCATATTTTTCAATATACACCTTCTCCCACTGCATTTTTTCCTCGTCAAAAGGCTTGGCCTCACGCTCTTTATGCCCCACTCCCAATATTGACAGCACAGCATAGTGAGGCGGCAACCCCAACAAAGCCTTTACATTCTCGTCGGCAGCGTTACCATCGGCATCTGCGCGCAAACGAATCTGCACCCAGCAACTGCCCAGCCCTTGTTCCTCGGCGGCAAGCTGCATAAGTATTGTGGCAATCGAGCAGTCCTCGATCCACACATCTGTTTTTGTTGTATCGGCAACAACAGCCACAGCCATTGCAGCCCCTTCGAGCAACTGCGCTCCGGCCGCCTTACAGGTCGAGAGAGCTTTAAGCATCGCCTTATCCTCGACAAGAATAAATTCCCACGGATTTATACGATGCCCCGATGGCGACATCAGCGCTGCACGCATAATATTGGCTACCGCCTCTTTATCGACTGCCTCGTCGGTGAAACGACGGCAACTGCGTCTTTTCTTTAATAATTCAAGGAAACTTTCCATATTACATTTTTTATCAGTGCGAAGATACACATTATCATCAGACAGACAAAATCAGAAGCCACACAAAAGCGCAACAGACAACAAAAAATCTCCCTGACAGCCCTTTTACTGTGGAAAGCCCTACAATAAAAAAACAAAGCCGCTGCTTAAATGTTATCTATAAATGAGACTCAATTGATTTTTGAGCCCATTTTAAGAAGCTGTTTGTTTTTCAAAAAAAAGCAAGATAACTACATATAACAAGAAAGCTATGCTGCCAAAAGAGAACAAAGCCCTGAAATATCACGAAACAGGACGCCCCGGAAAAACAGAAGTAGTACCCACAAAACCCCTCTGCACCCCCGAGGAGCTTGCCCTTGCCCACACCCCCGGCGCCACAGCCGCCTCACTGGGCATAAGCCACAATCGTTGGAACGCCTACAAATACACCAACAAAGGCAACCTTATTGCAGTAATAAGCAACGGGAGCTCACTCCCGAGCATCGGAAACAAAGGAGCACTCGCCGCAAAACCTCTGTCCGAGGGTAAAAGTATGCTCTACAAAGTCTTTGCCGATATTGATGCTTTTGACATCGAAATTGCACAGAACGATAACGATAAACTCATTGAGACCATACAGGCAATGTCGCCAACATTCGGCGGAATAAGCCTCGACGGAATCGAGGTTCGACAAAGCATTCTGCTCGAAGAAAGCCTGAGCCGACTGCTCGATATTCCCATAATGAGCGACCATATTCAAGGAACAAACATCTGCATTGCAGTGGCCCTTAAAAACGCAACCGAGATTACAGGTCGCGAGCTTAAGTCTCTGAGAATAGTAATAAACAATTGCGACGCTTGGGCAGCAACAACCGTCAGGACACTTGTAAATATTGGCGCCACACAAAATAATATAAAAATATTCGACAGCAAAGGCTCGACAGCAGAGGCTGACCTTGCGCAAGCATTAAACAGCGCCGACGCCCTCATCGACCTTTCGCAAAATTGCGCCATAGACATACATCTGCTGCAAGCAATGACAAAGCAACCCATAATAATAGCGCTCGACATTAACGACACCTTATATAATATAATAGAGCAAACGTACCCCGACGCAATAATTGCAACAAGCAGCACCCCCAACCAAATAAACAGCCTGCTTGCATCGCCCTATATATTCAGAGCAGCACTCGACACGCTGTCAACAACCATAAACGATGCTATGATTCAGGCTGCAACCGATGCGATAGCAACACTTGCGCATCGCCCCACTCCCACACCCCTGCAAAAGATGTATGGCAGCAAGCTCACCTTTGGCCGAAATTACTTTTTACCCAAAGCCGGCGACCGACGTCTGGCAACAGAGGTATCTGTGGCAGTTGCAAAAGCAGCCATAAAGAGTGGAATTGCACGTCGCACCATACGCGATTGGGACGACTACTGCAACATTCTACTCGACCGCCTCGACCGCGAGACACGTTTCTGCCGCGAGATATATAACCATTATCACCCAAACAAAAAACTACGCCGCAGATATATGCGTGCAATTCCACTGCTGAAAATGTAACACAATTTCGGCTGTGCATAGAAAAAATATCTATTTTGCACTTTTTTCTTCCCCTCTCTTTTACTATCTTCGCGCAAGAAAAAAATTACAAACCCCAATAAACACAAGAAATATGACACTCAGCTGGTTTGAATGTAAAGTAACATACGAGCGTGCAGGCGAGAAAGGCCTCAACACAAAAGTAAACGAAGTTTATCTTACTCAAGGATTCACATTTACCGAGGTCGAGAAACGCCTGACACTGGAGCTTCAGCCTATGGTAACAGGCACTTTCGACATTATGAAGATGGAGCGCACAAAATACAACGAGCTCGTCGATAGCACCGAAGAGGCCGCCGACAAATGGTTCAAATGCAAAATTGTGATGGTAACAATCGACGAGGTCAGCGCCAAAGAAAAAAAGACCTCGGCCATAATTTTAGTAAAGGCCGAAGATGTCTCGGGCGCGGTTAAAAACCTCACCAAACATATGGAAGACTCCATTATGAACTACGACCTTGCAGCTGTAAACGAAAGCAGCATTGTTGACATTTTCCCTTATGAGGCAATTTAGTGATATTAAAAAAAATATAGAACGCATAAGTGCTACCCTGCCCGACGGGGTAACACTTATTGCAGTCTCAAAATACCACCCGGCCGAGGCCATTGAAACAGCCTACGCCGTCGGGCAACGCCATTTTGGCGAGAGCAAGGCACAAGACCTGCGCATCAAACAGCAACAACTGCCCAAGGACATCTGTTGGCATTTCATCGGTCATCTGCAAAGCAACAAAATAAAATATATTGCACCCTACATATATCTTATACACAGCATCGACAGCCTGCGTCTGCTTCAAGAGGTCGATAAACAAGCTGCAAAGGCCGGGCGCGTAATAAACTGTCTGCTCCAGATTCATATTGCACAAGAAGAGACAAAATTCGGATTCTCGCCCGGTGAGTGCCTTACAATGCTCGACGAGGGCAGTTGGCGCACCCTTGCACACGTTCAAATATGCGGTCTTATGTGTATGGGCAGCAACACCGACGACAACAACCGCATCAGAGCCGAATTTCGTGCAGTAAAAGAACTGTTCGACGAAATAAAGAGCAAACACTTTGCCGAGGATAAGAATTTCAACATTCTATCGGCAGGAATGAGCGACGATTATCCCATCGCCATTCAAGAGGGGAGCACGCACATTCGTATAGGTTCCGACATATTCGGCGCTGCCGAGAAAGCATAAAAAGCCCATCCGCCCCTAAAAAATTGCACATTTTTTACTTTTTGTGCAATTTTTCTCTTTTTTTTATTCTTTTAACTGTAATTTATTATTACCTTTGCGCCATCAAGTAAAGGTAGCCTTGCTTGTTGTCCGTGCCCGCCTATACCACAGGCAAGCAAAAAAGCCCTGCAAATATTTGCTTTTGCACCGACAATAGGCTATTTTTGCTTTTACAACATAATTATATCCAATGAATTAAGGCCGCAAGGCTGATATACGAAAAAAGAAACAATCAACAACAAATAACAAACAATCTACATTATGTCTAACAATCAAAGTCTCATCGGGCTATACGCAACCTCATTCAAAGAGAACTGGCTGCACAGCGCCCTTACCGACTACAAAGGCGTTTCCTACACCTATGGCGATGTTGCCTGCGAAATTGCCAAGTTACACACATTTTATCGTCTCAGCGGCATTAAACCCGGCGACCACATTGCACTATGCGGCCGCAACTGCTCACGCTGGGGAATAGCATTCTTGTCGGTAATAACATACGGTGCGGTAGCCGTGCCCATTCTACACGATTTTATGGCCGAGAATGTACATCACATTGTTACCGACTCCGACTCACGTCTGCTGTTTATTGGCGACTCGAACCGTGCGCAGCTCAACTACGACGAGATGCCCGAGCTCGAAGGAGTAATCCGCATCGAGGATTTTTCACTCAATATGAGCCGCAACGAGACAATAAGCAAGGCACACACACAAATAAACGACGAGTATGCCAAGAGCTACCCCAAAGGATTCAGTGCAGCCGACATCAACTACCACAAGGACAGCCCCGAGGAGCTTGCCATAATAAATTACACATCGGGCACAAGCGGCTTCTCAAAGGGAGTGCTCATCCCCTATCGTGCGCTGTACAACAATATGATGTTTGCCAAGGGAGTGCTTCCTATGAAACCCGGAATGAATATGCTATCCATCCTTCCAATGGCACATATGTATGGAATGGCATTTGAGTTTATGTACGAGCTCACACGCGGCGTACAAGTATTTTTCCTGACACGTACTCCCAGCCCACGCATCATATTCGACGCATTCAGCAAAGTGCGTCCCACTATCGTAGTTGCCGTGCCGCTTATCATCGAGAAAATCATCCGCAAGAGTGTAATGCCCAAGCTGCAAAAGCCTCTTATGCGCATTGCCACAAAAATCCCCGGAGTAAACAACATTATTTATAGAAAAATACGTAACAGAATGCTCAAAGCATTCGGTGGCAATGTTGTAGAGATAATTATCGGTGGAGCCGCATTCAGCCCCGAGATTGACGCCCTGCTTCATAGAATAAAATTCCCCTACACAGTAGGATACGGAGCGACAGAGTGTGCCCCCATAATCTGTTACAGCGACTGGACCGAGACAAAAGTCGGCAGTTGCGGAAAAGCAGCGCTTGGAATGGAGGTTAAGATTCTAAGCAACGACCCGCAGAATACCCCCGGCGAGATTATAGTACGCGGCCCTAATGTAATGTTAGGCTACTACAAGAACAGCGAGGCCACAGAACAGGCACTCGACAACGAGGGCTGGTATCACACCGGCGACCTTGGCATTATAGACAGCGAGGGCTTTGTATATATTAAAGGACGCTGCAAGAGTATGCTTCTGAGCGCCAACGGACAAAATGTTTACCCCGAGGAGATTGAAGCCGTAATAAACTCGCTACCCTGCGTAAACGAATCACTTGTGATACAGGAAGGCGAGAAATTCATCGCCCTTATCCACCCCGACAGCGACGCACTGCAAGCCGAAGGAGTAACAGACGTCCCCGCAAGAATGGAGGAGCTTCGCAAGATACTCAACCAACAAATTCCCGCCTACGAACATATTTCCGAGGTACGCATAATGCAAGAAGAGTTTGAAAAAACGCCCAAAAAGAGCATCAAGCGCTACCTTTATCAATAAAGCAGGAAGAGTTTCCAATAAGACGGAGTGTTATAATCAACAGACCAAAACAAGCTGTGCCCAAAATTGCATTTTGGGCACAGCTTGTTTATATTTTACCGGTTCACAATCTTTTGAGAGCCTTCCATCCATCAACACAAGCGATAAAGCCAAAAGGCAACCAACATAAAATACCCGACAACAGAGCAGCAAGAGGCCCATCAATAGTAAATACCCCTATATACTGCACACAAGGAATTATCCCCGAAGCAGGCAGCATAGCCAAGAAAGCAGGAGTAAAAAGGGCAAACATACTGCTCATTCCCCGCGCAACGTCGCTCACACTGCGATAATTACCACACACCGAGCCGTGCATAAGCGCAACAGCAAGCGACACAACAAACAGCACCAACCGCCACCCTTGTACAAGCGACGACACTCCCCAATCGCCCGTTACAGAAGCAAAAATGGGCCACGGCGCAACCGAAGAGACAAAAAACAGTGCCACAAAAAACAGAAACACAACAAGAGCCAATAGCCCCGCCTGCCGTCTGACAGTAGTCAAAGGACGAGAAGCAAAAATCTCGACGAAAGTTGTCAGCACCCCCGAGCCCACGAGAAGCCCAAGCGATGCAACCACCATAGCAGCAGCGCCCCACGGAGCACTATCGACCGATGCTGCAACCGAACATAACGCCCAGCGCAACCCCTCGCCCGAAAAGAGACTGTTAAAACCCTCCCTCGACGAAGAGAAGAGCGTTGCCACCCCCACGAACCACGATGCCAGCCACAGAAACAGCAACAAAGCTGTATAAAGCAGAAACGGCCAATATTTGTACCCGTCCTTACTCATCGGCCTCAAGATTTTCGGCGTCTATTATATGCAGTTCAATGGCACGAACCACCAAACGAGTAACATTTATTCCGCGCTGCTCACCCTCGGGGAAGAGACGCGACACAAGGTCGGCCTGTCGTTTTTCGAGCGATTTTACCCCAAAAGGCATAGTGCGCAGATTGGCAATCATCTCCTTTGTATATCCCAGAGCCAAATGACGCAACATACACTCGTCGTAGCGGTCAATATCATACTCAATGAGCGAACGACGATGCGCAGCCTCGCGCATCACCCCCTCGCGGAAGCGCTCTGTGATAACCTCAAGCACAGGTTGGTTAAAGACGAAACGCTTGCCTGCCATCACACTGCGAATCTCATATTTTGTTAACAATTCACCCGTCTTTAGGACAATGCCATCGGCACCGGCATCTAACACATCGACCCACAGCTTCTCATTCAGCACCTCGCCCGTAAATATAAGTACTTTAACCTCGGGGTACTCCTTTTTTACCTTGGCACAAATATCCACCCCGACGGTTGTCGAGCCACCCAGTCCAAGGTCGAGCAACAGAAGGTCGGGAGTGCGTTTCTGCATAAGCGGATAGAGCTCGGCCTCGCACATTGCCACCCCTATAATATCGGCCTCGGGAATATCGCTGCGAAAAATCTCCTCTGTACCCTTTAATTCGAGTTTGGCATCCTCGACTATTATCACACTGAATCTATTATCCATATTTTTATTCTTTATTTAGGCAACGTAAAATAAATTGTGCAACCATCCTCGGTGTCAAACGCCTCAAGGCGTGCTGCACGACAATCCATATAATCCTCGTGCATACGCACAATCTCACGGGCAATCAACGCCTCCATTATTGTCTCCTCCTCGTGCAGGGGCGCAAAAAACGATGCGGCACGCTTTGCACCAAGAGTGAGCCCTTTACATTCCAATGCAACAAGCAACGAGGCATCTTTATCACCCACTGTAATGTGCAGATTGCGGACACCCAAGCCGAGTAGAGCCTCGATGAGTGCCTCCATAAGATAGCCGATAAGATTATAATCGCCCAACGCGACGGCATCGGTAGGTTCGCACCCGAATTGCAGAGCCACCCCTCTTTTTGCAGCTCGACGAGCAGCAAAAGCAGCAGCACTCTTCAGAATATCGGACAGCGGCACACGCGACACTTTAAAATGAGCATCGTCCATCTGACGCGCTGCACACGAGGTGAGCACACCGAATATCGAGCAGTAATAATCCATCAGTTCGCACATTGCAGCCACTCTCTGACGCCACGTATCGACACAGCCTTCCTCGTCGCCGAGACGCTGCACCAACTCGCGTATGCGCCCGGGATAATAAACCGTCTCGTGCTTAATTACCGACAAACAGTTGTCTATTACCATATTGCGCACGTGCATATTATTCTCCTCGAATTTTGCACGCGCCGTCTCTTCCCTAATTTCATCAAGGTCGCGATACTCCTGCGCCAGACGCACAACCGAATGATAGGCTGCCGAGGCTGCATAATCGGCAATAAGTTCAACGAGCGTACACTCGGCGGCCGTCAATCGACGCTCGCACTCGATGCACAAAATTCCCAGACACTCTCCATCGTCCGACGAGGGCATCAGTAGTGGCAGCGCTCTTGTCAACCCATCGCCACTGACGTATGGTTGCCGAGCCGCATATAGCGTGTGCAACAGAGGCGCGACAGCCTCATCGGGATAAGCTGCCACTTGTACACCCGAACCACTACTGAGCAGCAACGACACACCTCTGACTTTCAGATAATCGTGCAGCACCAAGAAAACCTCGTGCGACATACTCTGCGCAAGCCCCTCAAGCGAATCTCTGTCGCCACGGGCAGCTTGCAACAGCCTTGAGTTTACACTCAGAAGAATATCACTGTTCATCCTCTCGGCAACGATGCGACGCATATACAGGACAACCGCCACCACTCCGAGTATCAACAACAGGGTGATACACAACACTATTGCAGCCTTACGATAGTTGGCCACGCTTTGCATCTTTTCGTAATAATAAACAAGTTCGCTATCCTCGTGCACAAGGCGATAGAGCTGCGTGTAAATAGAGTTATTATATCTGTAAGTGGGCCAATCGCCACGTGCAAGAGCCGCTACGGCTACCTCGTTGCGCATATCCAGCAGATTAAAATAGACATACTCGGTCAGAGAATCGACAAAAAGAGCATCGCGCCACCACTTAATCTCGGACACTGCACCCGAGGTCAACGACAAAGTATCGCATCCACCGACATTATCTTTGTAGAAACTGTTCAATTCATCTACAATCTCTTGTGCAAAGTTAAGCGCTGTCGCATATTCGCCCCTCACATTGCACGAATAGACCGAGTCGGCAAGAGCGTTTATATCGCCGCCACCCTCGGCCGACGCACTAAACGAGAGCGCCGAGCACAGCAGCACAAGCAGCGTGCGCAACACCCCTTTGGGCAGGCGGAACGAGAAACGACTACCCTCTCCCGGAGTGCTTTTTATATCCATACGACACACGGCAAAAGCATCGTCGGTCTTACGATATTTTTCAATAATCCCCTTACAATTCATAAGGCCGAAGCCTCCGCCCTTGTTTGCCGCCATCGCCCCCGAGCTACCTATGAGCGAAGCGTCATAGACCTTTGAATTAAGAATCCTGTCAACGTCGCCTTCGGATATTCCAACGCCCGTATCGGTAACGGCTATTTCGACGAAATTATCGCCCTCAACAGCCTCAAGCTCAACCGTGCCGCCCACGGGAGTAAATTTTCCTGCATTTTCGGCAAGCGTGTTAATCATAAAGAGTGTCAACGCTTTATCGGCTTTTACAACAAGATTACTATGCTTAACCCTTAGGTTCACTCCTCGCATCGAAAAGGCTGTAATGCTTTTGGCAATAATTCCAAATGGTTCGGCAAGCGAAAAATTCTCAATCTGCAAGCTCAGCTCGCCACGACGCATCTTTATCCATTGTGCAAGCACGTCGTTGTAATCGTCGAGCACAGCAGTCAGTTCCAACAGATATTGCAAGCGTCGCCGAGCCTCATCGCTTCGGCCATCGACAGCCGACAGACGCCGCAGTTCATTGAGCATACGGTCGATATAAGGGCGCATACCTCCAACTAACGACAGTGCCACACGCTTATCGACATATTCCCGTTTATGTTCGTCGAGATACAGAGCATACGACAAGCGCTGCTCGTTCAAGCGCTGACGCTCGCCACCAATATCGGCCACACGTCTGCCCTCGTCGATTGCCGCGGCAATATATGGCAGTGCTACTCGAAGTAGAAGCATTTTTTGTTGCGTGGGAGCTTTTTGAGCAAACAGAGCCAATGAAAGAGAGGGGGCGTCAAGAGTAGCCAGCGGCATTTTCACAAGAGCGTCGGCCGCAGAATCCTCATCGGCATCAACGATAGAGAATCGACACCCTCCGAAGCTGCCACCAAGCTCACTGTTCAATATATCGGCAACAGCAGCATTAACCTCCTTGATGCTCTCTACCTCTTTGGGCACAGAATAGATGAGACGACGGCACAGTCCCTGAAGCATAGTAAGGTCATCGACATATTCGCGGCTGCGACGTCCCCAACGCCTGCCCAGCAGATAAACAGCCAACGACACAGCAACAAGCACCACCGCAAACAACAATGCCCATACATAAAGCCTCGAAGCGCTCGCCTCGACATTTTTTATTCGGCTTTCAATCTGTTTATTGAGACGCGTCGTGCGCAGAAGGTCGAGGTAACTGTTTCGATTGACATCCGATAGATATTTATCGCCAACGCCGGCAAAAGCACAGCTCGCCTCGCGGCGCACACTAAGCAGACACTCGTAAATATTGGCAATACTATCGTGCGACAACAGACGCCACTCGGCATCAGTATCAACAAAATCGAGTGTCAAAGTATCGGCCACACTCGGATAACGAGTGGTATAATACTCATTTACGAGCCCCATCGCACCTGCAAGCAGCGACAAAGCCTCGTCAAACTGCCCATACTGCGTACAACACGAGGCAGCCACCGTCAGTGCTTCAATCATCATATAAGTATCGCCGTAACGGCTGAATTCCTCGGCAGCCTCCACTGCCAGATGTCGGGCAAGCTCGTTGCGCGGCAGCCCATCGACGTTAATCTGTTTAATCAGTTGCGGCAAGGTTGTTGCCACATTGTCAAGAGCATCTGCCTGTCGCATCAGCACCGCCAACATAAGACGACTGTTGGCTGCAAGCCACAATTGTTGCTCGGCCTCGGCACGTGCAAGCAATAGCGACAAAGCCTCGATGCGTTCGAGCACAGGAATTTCGGTACGATAATTCATCAATATACGCCCATATATTCGGTGGGCACGAGAATCGACCTGCTCAATATTTCTCTTTAAATACTCGGCCGAAGCTGCCGCCTCGACACTCATTCCCAAATTTGAAAAATAGCATAGCGACACAGCTGCAAGCTCCACACGCGCCTCATAGAAACGCTCGCGCTCACTCGACGGCAGCAACGCCTCCTCCTCACTTATGCGCCTAACCCTTTGCAATGCACTCGAACGATAATCAAAAAACTCCCTATTGGCCGATGTTCTGTAACAAATAAGCATCATACCAACGTCGGCCACAAGCGCCTCAATCTCACAACCGGCCTCATTTATCACCGAGGAGTAAAGCTCGGCAGCCCGCCCATAATCCATCTGCATAAACAGAGAATAGGCAGCAGCATTGCACGCAACTGCACGATACTCGCGGCCCACCCCTGACGACGTATCAACAGCCGAAGCCAACCGGTACAAACTATCGCAATTGCGGTAGCGCCACTCATCGAGCCGTGCCGAGAGCTCCTCGGCACGCTTTTTATCGCTATTTTCGGTGTGCGACAATGTGCACGATGCCAACAAAAGCATCGCGACAACTGTTGCAAGATTAAATATGTAGCGTCCTGAGAGTGTCATTATCTGTTGCAAACTTAATAAAATTGTCGGTAATATATTAAGAAGCTGTTTAAATTTATAAAAAAGTTATCTTATATCGGGAACTGCCATTTCGTCGTTTTTTATATTCAAAGATGTCTGTTTCCACCTTTTTCGATGCTTGAGGCCGCTATGTTCTATAAAAGACTTAACGATATATAAATTTAAACAGTTTCCAAGAAGGATGTTTTTAAGAAATTATCACCTGAAAAACAGATAGCTATCGAACAAATTCACAACAAAGAGTGTTATAATAACAGAGATAACATCCTACTGATAAATACTTTTTCTTAATCATTCAATTCCCCCGTGCAGCCCTCCGTAGTGATTACGCGGGGCTGTATCTTTTTTCTCGGGCGAGAGGATGAATAAAAAACAGGTTGCGCCAACCAAATGACACAACCTGTTTATATGTAAACTATATATCTTATTCCGATTATTCAGCAGCCTCAGTAGCAGCCTCCTCAGCCTCGGCAACAACAGTGAAAGGAATCTTAACCGATACCTCTCTGTGAAGTTTCACAGTAGCTTCGTAAGCACCAACTGTCTTAACAGCCTCAACGCTTATAATCTTGCGGTCAATCTCGTAACCGAGTTTCTCTAACTCTGCTGCAATCTGCATAGCACCAACCGAACCAAAGATTGTACCTGTTGCGCTTACCTTTGTAGCGATTGTCAGAGCAACACCCTCAAGCTTAGCAGCCAACTCCTGAGCATCAGCCTTAATCTTAGCGAGCTTGTGAGCACGCTGACGCAGATTCTCGGCCAACACCTTCTTTGCCGAAGGAGTAGCAATAACAGCCTTACCTGTGGGAATCAAATAATTACGGCCATAACCGTCCTTTACCTTTACTACATCGTCCTTGTAACCAAGGTTGATAACGTCTTCTTTAAGTATTAACTCCATAACTATTCCTCCTTTATTATTTCATCATATCAGTAACAAAAGGCAGCAGAGCCAAATGACGTGCACGCTTAACAGCCTGCGCAATGCGACGCTGGAATTTCAAAGAAGTAC
>CAYYEL010000007.1:0-28569 GCA_964470845.1 uncultured Bacteroidaceae bacterium
CAAAGTCGTGAGCAAGGAGGGAATTTTGTTGCACTTCTATCTTGACAGTATGGAATCTGTTTTTGTACTATAAAAAAATGAGGCGATACAGATTCAAACAACTTTTCAATTTAACCAATCACCTAACAGAGCGGCAAGCGAAGGCTATATTCACTCCACGGCACTCAATGTGAGACGATTAGTGAGCGTAGAGGGAAAATCCTCCTCGAAATGCGATACGATAATGACACTCTTCCCCTCGCGGCGCGAAAATGCCTCAACAACAGCCTTTACCCTTGCGCGGTTGGCCGGGTCGAGGCCGTGCATAGGCTCGTCGAGAATAAGCAGACGAGGGTCTTTTACAAAGGCTCGGGCTAAAAGCGCCAAACGCTGCTCGCCACTCGATATTTTAAGAAACGAACAATTTTGCAGATGCGATATTCCAAAAAGCTCCATCCACTGCATACAGCTCTGCATCTGCCGGGCAGTCGAGCGTCTGTAAAGCCCTATGGTATCGTGCAACCCCGACGCAACAATCTCAATCACAGGCAGATTACGCAGATAGGCGCGGTGCATCTCGGGGCTCACATAACCGATGTGTTTTTTAATATCCCATATACTCTCGCCCGTACCGCGACGACGACCAAAAAGAGTAATATCACAAGCGTAAGACTGAAGATTATCGGCGCACACAAGGCTTAGAAGCGTCGATTTTCCCGAACCGTTCTTGCCACACAAAGCCCACACCTGCCCATTTGCCACACGCCACGAAAGGTCGCGCAGAATAGTCCTTGTGCCGTAGCGCACGGTAACTTTATTCATCGACAATGCCTCGTCGCAGGTGCAATCATTATCATTGGGAACAATTGCAAGCACCTGCCGCCTCAGACTATCTGTCGGCACCGCATTCGGACAATCGGGGAACATTTGCAAATAATTCTCACGCGGAAATTTACCAACCACACGACGTTCCTCGACCCTTATAACAGATTGAACAAAAGGCGGAACATCGGCACCGTCGGTAAGAATAAGAATCATCTGCAACTCGCCCGAGGCCGCCAGCCTGTCGAGCGCCTCGCTCAACAACCCACGCGATGAGGCATCAAGCCCTATATAAGGATTATCGAGCACCAACAGACGCGGATGTTGCAACAAAGCCTTCACAATCTGCAATTTACGCAACTCGCCGCTACTGAGGCTCACGACAAGCTCATCAACAAGCGCCTCAACAGCAAAGAGTTTCAACAATCTACGAGCCTCGTCATCGACAGCACCAAGCACCTGCGCGACCGTCGGAATACCCTCCTGCTCGTGCACATTCCACCGCAACTGATAACAATAATCGGCCTCGGACGAGCCGTAAACATCCCGAAAAGTAATCGACTGCACATTTTTATATACAGCATCGCACTCCGAGGGTGAAAAATCATACACCACGCTGCCCTCTTTTAATGGATAACGTCCCAAAAGAGTATCCACCAAAAGACTTTTTCCTGCACCGTTGCAACCAACAACAGCAATATTCTCTCCCTTTAATATCTGCACATTCAACGGATGCGCAAAACGCACCCCCTCGGCACGCGCCACGCCATTCGTCAGCGACAAAATATAATCATTGTACGACATATAATCCACCTATTAAAAACGGCGCGAATTTAATAAAAAATACATTTTAGTACCATAAAGCGATAGACAATCATAAAAAAATGAACAATTTAATTGATTTTTCAAAATTTTTTATCCAAATTTGAAGCCGATAAACAATAATAAGGATAATATTACAAGAAAAACATGGAAGAGTACAAGAAGAACAGTTCTTATGAGAATGAGAAAGAGATTGTTTTTTCGCAAGCTATAAAGGCCGGAAAAAGAATCTACTACATTGATGTTAAAAAGAACAAAAAAGAGGAAATGTACCTATCCATAACCGAAAGCAAAAAGATTGTATCGGGTGAGGATGCACAGGTTACGTTCGAGAAGCATAAAATATTCCTTTATCGCGAAGATTTTGAAAAATTCACAAACAGCCTTCGACAAGCGATAGATTTTGTTGTTTCCGAGCAGGGCGAGTATCAGCCTCGCAATTACGACGCCCCAATTACCGACGAAAAAGCCCCCGAAAGCAGCGAGCTTAAGATAGACATTGACTTTTAGAGGCTGCCGCCGACAGAGCCGTCAAAACAGACAGGCCATACAAATTTCTACAAGATTTTATTAGGGATTAGAGCAAAAAAGCAAAAAAGCCCGGACAATCCCTAAAAACAATGCAATAAATTTGCTAATTTACGACAAAAAGCGTACCTTTGTGCCCGCTTTTAGAGACATCGTGTGATGGCGAATTAAGCAAAAGAATTAACTTAATTTAGAGTAACACAAATTTTACAAACAATGAAATCATTAAGCATCAGCGGTTCGGCAAGAACCGAGGTTGGCAAGAAGTCAACCACAGCGCTTCGCAACCAAGGCCTTGTTCCTTGCTGTCTTTATGGCGAGGCAAGAGACGAGAAAGGCGCTCCCGTAAGCAAAGCATTCAGTGTAACAGTTGAGAGCCTTCGCAAGCTCGTTTACACTCCCGACATTCACGTAGTTGACCTTACTATTGACGGCGTTACAGTAAATGCTGTAATGAAAGATATTCAGTTCCACCCTGTTAAAGACAACATTCTTCACGTAGATTTCTACGAGGTAACAGAGACCAAGCCCATTGTTATGGCTGTCCCCGTTAAGCTCGAAGGTCTTGCCGAGGGTGTTCGTGCCGGTGGTAAGCTCGTTCAGCTCCAACGCACACTCAAGGTTAAAGCTGTTTACAGCCTTATCCCCGAGAAACTCTTTATCGACGTTACATCACTTGGCCTTGGCAAGTCAATCAAAGTTGGCGACCTTTCATTCGAGAACCTTGAGCTTGCAACAGTAAAAGAGGCTCTTGTATGTGCTGTTAAGACTACACGTGCATCGCAGCAGGCTGCCGCACAAGGCAAGTAATCATTAAAATTACAGAATGAAATATTTGATTGTCGGATTGGGGAACATCGGCAGTGAGTACGAAGGGACCCGCCACAATATAGGTTTTACAGTATTGGATGCTTTTGCTAAAGCATCCAATACTGTTTTTGCCGACAAGCGTTACGGTTTTGTAGCCGAAGCGTCGTGCCGTGGACGCAAACTGATATTGCTTAAACCCTCGACCTATATGAATCTGAGCGGCAATGCCGTCCGCTACTGGATGCAACAAGAGAAAATCCCCCTCGAAAATGTACTTATAATAGTTGACGACCTTGCACTGCCCGTGGGTGCACTGCGTCTGAAAGGACAAGGCAGCGACGGCGGACACAACGGCCTTAAACACATTGCCTCGACATTGGGTACAACCAACTATGCACGCCTGCGATTCGGCATTGGAAACGACTTCAGCAAAGGCCGACAAGTAGATTTTGTGCTGGGCACTTTCGACAACGACGAACAAAAAGCGGTTGACGCACAATGCGAGACGGTTGGCGAAATAATAAAAAGTTTCTGCTTTGCAGGGCTTGCACGCACAATGAACCAATTTAACAAAAAGGGAGTGGGCAAAGAATGAGCGACCAAGCGAGAATAGACAAATGGCTGTGGGCCGTGCGCATATACAAGACACGCAGCATTGCAGCCGAGGCCTGCAAAAAAGGGCACATTTCCATTGGCGAGCGCACTGTTAAGCCGGCGCACACAGTGCGTGTAGGCGACATTGTAAACGTAAAAAAGTCGCCCATCACCTACTCGTTCAAAGTGTTAAAAGCAGCCGAGAATCGCGTGGGAGCAAAATTGGTTCCCGAGCTTATGGAGAATGTAACCCCCAAGGAGCAATACGAGATTCTTGAGATGAGCAAGATAAGTGGTTTTGTCGATCGTATGCGTGGCACTGGACGCCCCACAAAGAAGGAGCGCCGCGAGATTGACAGTTTCATAGACAGCGGTTACGACAGCGATTTTTTCGACGAATTTGATTTCGACGAGCTGTAAATTTCTCGGTATCTGTAACAAGCTTCTTTTTGTTACAAAAAAATGCGCAAAAATCAACAGTGGCTGTAACATCTTGTTACAGCCACTGTCTTTTGAACAATAACTAAAACTTTATTGCTGCTATAATAGTGGATTATTGCAGTCGGAACATCACGGGTACGGTAAATTTCACACGCACAACCTTACCACCTTGTTTGCCGGGTTCCCAACGAGGCATTGATTTTACCACACGCATAGCCTCTTGGTCGAGAAGGTCGCTGCCCGAGGATTTCATAATCTTTACATCAGTTATCGAGCCGTCTTTTTCTACAACAAAGCAGACAAATGCTTTTCCTTGAATATTCTGCTCGCGAGCTTCTTGGGGATACTCGAGATTGCTCTGCAAAAATTTCATAAGTTCGCCCTGCCCCCCCTTAAACTCAGGCTGATGCTCGACAACCTGATACACTTTTTCATCCTTTAAAACAATTGAGACGTGAACAACCTCATCTTTCTTTTTCTGACCTATGGGCATCTCTGCGGTAACCAGAGGCACATCACCCAATTTAAATGCGACAGGCAGGGTGAGCATTGAATTTACATTCTCGCCATTATACTTGGCCGGTGTCCAGCGAGGCATTGATTTTACCACACGTACAGCCTCGTCGTCGAGCGCCTGCGAACCCGAGCTCTTGGTTACGCGAACAGCATCAATACTTCCATTGTCGCGTACCATAAATTCCACATAAGATTTGCCTTGTAAGCCCTGCTCGCGAGCTTCTTTGGGATACTTAATTTTGCTTGAGAGGAATTTCATAAGTGCCTGCTCTCCACCGGGATATTCAGCTTGCACATCGGGTTCTCGGACAACATTCATCACTTCGACAACTTTTCTTTCACTCGTAGTTTCTTCATTTACTACTTTTTCGTTACCTTTGTCGCCGGTGCTGTCTTGGGGCGACGAGAAGGTACAAGCGGCAACAACCGCTAACGGCACAATGTACAAAGCCTTTGTACAGCGCCATAAACTTGATTTTTCTTTACACATCATAGTGATACGCTTTTTGGTTAAACTGTGATTAAAGCTGTTGGCAATTGAGTAGAGCCTTGCGCCAACGGCTTTTTTTATTATAAGCAACTGATAGCTTTTAGCATCGACGCCGGCTGTCAACACTGCACTATCAGCTTCATATTCGTGAATATCCTTGAGCAGACTTTTCATAATCCACGCCATTGGGTTGAACCACTGAAGTATTATTATAAGGTCGGCCAAAAGTATGTCGCAGGAGTGGCGGTAACGTACGTGCGCCGCCTCGTGCGTGAGAATTTCGCGTCCGCACTCGCCGAGGTCGGTGCGCGAGATTGCAACCCATCCGAACCAACTAAAGGGTTTATAATTGCCATCGTGCACTAAAAGACGCGCCTCACAGTCATCACAATAGGACGAAATATCCTCGCGCCTGCCACTGCGCAGGATAGTAATTATCTGCACATACATATAAAGCAATCGCACCACAAGCAGCAGGGCAACAACAACATACACAACAAAGAACCATTCTAATGCCTCCATTGAAATCACCTGTTGCCACAGCGATGATTGAGCCTCGATAGCCTCATCGATAATTATTGACGGGGCAAGCGGTTCATCTATCATTATTGAAACGTCGGCAGTAGTATCGGTGTCGCCTCTCAACAGCCACTCTACAACTAACGAAAAGCGTGCCATCGGCGAGTCTATTGAGAATTTTATTGCAGGCAGAGCCATAGAAAATAGCGCAATCGCGAGCAGCAGTACACGATTAAAGCGATGAAAAGTCTCGCCTCGCATAAGCAACATAAACAGTACCACTCCTGCCGACAGCAGTAGCGCCCATTTAACAAGGTATATGGCAATTGCAATCATTGTTATTAGTTTTAAAATTACAAGGAAGTAAACTGCACCCCGATGGCAAGGACTATATAAATCACTGTTTGTTTACTTTCTCAATTAACTCGCGTAATTCATCGAGTGTAATTTTATCATCCTCGACAAGCGAAGAGACAGCGCTGAGGTAGGAATTTTTAAAATAACGTCCAACTGCACTCTTTATGCTGCGACAACCATACTCCTCTTCGCTTATTGCTGCAAAATATTGATAAGTGGGCCCATAGGACTTATGTGCCACAAAGCCCTTCTCTTCGAGCCCGCGCACAATGGTCGAGACGGTATTAAAATGAGGCTTGGGCTCGTCAAAAAAATCGAGCATCTCTCGTACAAACAACGGGCCTCGTTCCCAGAATATTTTCATTATCTCCTCTTCGCGATTAGTTAACGCTTTCATATTTTAAAATATTATTTAGTTACAAAACTATTTTTCACTGCTCATCGACTACTTTTTATAGTTACGATGCAAATTAAAGTATTAAATTTAATATATGCAAGGATTTTATAGTTAAATTTTAACCTAACAACTAAATTTGTTAGTTTTATACAAACATTTTACAGTTACAAGAGCCGGTAAAGATTAGTATTTTCTATTGTTTAATAGCACTCTTTGAATTATCTTCGCACTTGAAAAAGAAGAAAACAAAAATGCGCAAAATATTAACTTTCATAATTTCTGTAATTACAATCGCTTGTGGCACAAACGCCCCGATACAAACATCTGTCTCTGTTGAGAACGACAGGATTAAAGCGACATTTAACGATACCACCACCCTGTATTTTAGAATAATTGACACCGACGAGGTTGCACTCACTTGGGACAACAGCGATGGCAAGAGTTACTACTCGGTTAAACGATACTATCATAAAGGAGAATTAAATATCCCTGCAACTGTATCGACCAAAGAAAAAGAATATCGTGTAACATCGATAGACGACTATGCGCTGTACCAGCAGAGGCATTTAGAGAAAATAACATTACCCGAGGGGGTTAAAAGCATCGGGGTGAAGGCATTTTCGGGATGCGAAAGAATAACGGCAATGGAGCTTCCACAAACTATTACAACAATTGGCGAGGAGGCTTTTTCGCGTTGCAAACGCATTGTCAGCATAATGCTCCCCGAAGGCACAGAGAGTATTGGTGCCTACTGTTTCAGAAACTGTGTTTCGTTGGAGTATGCTATAATTAACGATAATTTGACTGCTCTGCCCGAGGGGGCGTTCTTTGGTTGTTTTTCTCTAAAAGAGGTTGAGTTTCCAAAGAACAGCCTCAAAAGCATCGGAGTTGAGGCATTCAGCAATTGTTTAACGCTAAAGAGCATAGTGCTCCCGGAGTCGCTCGACAGCCTCCCCTCGGCACTTTTTACTATGTGCGAGAGTTTAGAGAGCATTACACTGCCACAGAATACAACTACCCTGCCAACAGACTTTTTTAACCGTTGTAGCTCGCTCAAGAAGATTACACTCCCAAAAGCCTTGGAACACATTGATGCTTGGGCATTCGAGGGTTGTACGTTACTCAAAGAAATAACCTTTGGCGAGAAACTCGAAACTATCGGCGAGGGAGCGTTTGCCGGCTGTGCGCGACTTACGCAGGTAACACTGCCCAAGAGTATAAAAAAGGTCGAAGAGCTTGCATTTGGAGCTTGTACAGCATTAAAAGAGATAAACATTCTTGGGAACAGAGCTTTTGAAATTGGTTCACGAGGCGCTTTTCCACAAAAACCTGCCAAAATTTATGTTCCTCGGGGCAGTATCGACCAATTTCAGTTTAAACCCATCTGGAAGGATTATTTACTTATCGAACGACGATAACAATCTCTAATGCTCAAAGAAAAATGCAACCGCTTTTAATCATTGACTAAAAGCGGTTGCATTTTAAACATCTCATTACTTCTTATCGAGCAATCCGAAAGAAAGCCACGTCTCGGGTGAGAAAGATTGCTTAATTGGCGTCTTTGAAGCATTGAAAACCTCTTTAAGCTGTGCCAAGCGCTCGTGAGCAAGCTCACGGGCCTCTTTCAACTGTGCTTCAGCTGCATCTTGCTGAGCGCCTGCCTCTTCGAGTGCACGACACGCGGCACACAAAGCTTCGGCATCAATCACAATTCCTTTTTTCTCTAATGCATCTGCACTTTTTTTAACTCCTTCGATAAGCAATTCGGCCTTTTTTATAGGCTCTTCGTAAATTTTATTCATAATTATTTTATTGATTAAGGATTTCTGCAACAAGAGACTTGTACCTCTTGATTCACATATTCTATGTAAAAATAATCAAAAAATAATTATATATAAAATTACAACCTAATATCATACAGACGCCACATACAGGCGTATTTTATTATCAATCAAAGAATTACAATTTAGTTAAAAAGAGTTAAATAGTTTCATTCTATGCAGAAAACAGGCGAGTATTATGCCTCAAGACTACGCAAAAGCGCAATCTCCTCGGCCCAAAGGCTCTCATCGGGAGTTTCCAATATTATAGGTACGTCGTCGAAACGACTATCGCGCATAAAACGGGTAAAAAACTCCATTCCCAACAAGCCTCGACCTATACTTTCGTGCCTATCGACACGCGAGCCTAATGGTTTCTTTGTATCGTTCAAGTGAATAGCGCGCAGAAACTCAAGCCCCACGACACTGTCGAGCTGCGCAAAAACACCGTCATAATCGCCTACAATATCGTAGCCCGCAGAATAAAAGTGGCAGGTATCTATACAGAATCCAACGCGGTTTTTATCCTCGACACGGTCGATAATGTAGCGTATCTCTTCGAGCCTGTTGCCAACATTGCTTCCTTGCCCTGCTGTGTTCTCAATTACTGCTGTTACACCGCTTGTCATTCTAAGGGCAAGATTTATATTGCTGGCAATGCGGTCGAGACACTCTTCAAGAGATATTTTATTAAGGTGGCTGCCCGGGTGAAAGTTCAGCAGTTGCAGCCCCAACTGACTGCAACGCTGCATCTCGTCTATGAACGCTGCACGCGACTTTTGCTGCCCTTCGTCCTCGGGACTGCCAAGATTTATCAAATAGCTGTCGTGTGGCAGAATGTAACGAGAATCGAACCCACCCTCGCTACAATACCTGCGAAACAATTCTATACTTTTACCACTCAAAGGGGCCGACACCCACTGACGCTGATTTTTTGTAAAGAGTGCGAAAGCATCGGCGCTTATCGAGGCAGCGTTCTTAGGCGCATTCTCAACTCCCCCGCTTGCCGAGACGTGTGCTCCAATATGTTTCATATTTATATATCTGTTATTATTAAAAACTCCCCCACCTATCGGGCAGGGGAGAAATATTTTAATATTTTAATCTATTATTCAATAGCCTTAGCGTTTGTACTAACAACTGCAAAGAATTTCTGTCCACCACGCAAAAGGTTACGCACCTCACTGAGCAACTCGTGCGACTCTTGAATTAAATTCAAATAGACAAAGTCCATACGCAGGCTGCCGGGACTCTGGTGTAAACGCATTGTCTGTGTCTTGCGCAGGTTGGCAAGCAGGTGCTTAAGATTCTTGGCGCGATCGGACACCTCGTCGGCTGTTGTATAGTTACCTGTTGCAATTATTGTATTTATATCTACAAGTACTTTATATACATCGGCACAGTATGGAGTAAACTCCTCAATGTACTCTTTAGAAAGAGGGCTGAAGCTGTTCTCGGCGTGCTCTTTCATAGGTTCACCGATACGTGTCAAGGTATTCAGCATCTGCTGGCAGCTATTGGTACACAAATGATACCACGTACTGCGCTCAAATGCCAAAGGCTGGTCGATACGTTGCATTCCACGTGTCTCGAATCTACGCATTTTCTTCATTAGATTCTTCTCATCAACAATTTTTATAAGCGAGCTGCGCAGAGGTCTATGGTCGTCCTTGGCAAAAGCCTCGAAAAGCAGTTTATATGTATCTGCCGAGAAGGAGAGTGTCTTTGAGAGTGTCTCGGCTGAATGTATTTTCAACTGTTCCCACACCTCTTTGGTATTCTCGGACGACATAATAATCTCCATCTTTGAATCCTGTTTCTCGGCAGCCTGCTTTTTGTTGTAATTTATGTGGCTCTGAATGAGCAGATACACAACAACGGCAATCATTATAAACATTGCCACAAGACCGCCAAAATACATAATTGTAGCAACCAGCGCTGCAAGAATAAATGCGGCACCGGCAGTAATGAACCATCCACCGATAACCGAAACAACACCGGTTACACGATACACAGCACTCTCGCGCCCCCACGCACGGTCGGCAAGCGAAGAACCCATACCCACCATAAATGTAACGTATGTAGTCGAGAGAGGAAGTTTCAGCGAAGTACCCAGCGCTATCAGCAGACCGGCCAACACAAGATTAACCGAAGCGCGTACAAGGTCGAATGCAACATCCTCGCGCTCCTCAAGCGGAGTAAAGCGCTTATTAAGCCACTCTTTTACATTCTCGGGAGTTTTACGCGAAATTGCTGTTACCATATTTGTGGTAACGCGCACAATGTTACGTGCCAAAGGCGAAGAACCGAACATATCACTCTCGTCGTTCTTCTGGCTTGTAAGGTTCAAAGAGGTCTGAAGCACCTTCTTGGCCTTTTTGCTTGTACAAAGGGCAAACACCATCACAGCACCTGCGCCAATAAGAAAATAAACGGGTGTCTTTGCCGATTCTGTCAATGACGTCATAACAAACTGGTCGGCAGCAACTCCTGCGCCATTGGCTGTAAAATCTGTATATGATGATAATCCGGCCAATGTAACACCTATAAAGTTAACAAGGTCGTTACCTGCAAATGCCAATGCCAATGAGAATGTTCCTATAAGAACCACAATCTTAAGCACATTTACCTTCAACCAATGAAGCACCTGCATAAACACTGTAAAGAATACGAAAGAGACCACAATCAACATAAAAGTATTGTTGTCTATAAACTCCTTTACATCGGCCGAAACAAGCGTACTACCCTTCAGGCCCTTAATGACCATAAAATAAAGAATGGCAGTAACTGCAATACCTCCGAAAATTCCAATTTTAGCCGAGAGGTTGCGACGGAAATGGAATGTAAAAATAAGACGTGCAATCCACTGAACAACTAAACCAAATACAAAAGCAATGGCCACCGAAAGGAATATGGATATTATCATCGTCAATGCTTTTTCGGTATTCAGAAGCGATAGAATGCCGGAATCGGGAATTTCAGGCATTGTATCGGTTGCCATTTTTATAATAGAGATTATAAATGCTGCTCCAAGAAGCTCGAACACCATCGACACCGTTGTCGATGTCGGTAATCCCAAAGAATTAAAAAGGTCGAGCAAAAAGACATCGCTTATAACCACAGCAAGGAAGATGCACATAACCTCGCTAAAATAAAAGTACTGTGGCTGGAAGATTCCGTGACGAGCAATGTCCATCATTCCACTACTGAAAGCAGCACCAATAAACACGCCCAAAGAGGCGACAATCAGCACTGTACGCAATTTTGCAGCCTTGCTACCTACTGCCGAGCTCAAAAAGTTTACAGCGTCATTACTGACACCCACCGTCAAATCAATTATCGCCAACATAAACATAAAGGCAACAATCAACAGATAAGAGATTTCCATAATCTTAAAACTTGTTCTATTTTGTGTTATTTATAATCAACGCAATATAAACAGTGGCATAGTATCACCTATAACAATATACGAGGCTTTGCGGCAGCATTGCAACACAAAAAAAACGCAGCCACACACAAGCGCACTATACCGATAGCAAATATATAAAATAAAATTATACCGTGCATAAATTATACTACATTTTTTATAAACATAAGAAAGATTGCCGAATTTCCGACAGAGAATAATAAGTTAAAGCCCGACAGAATAATATATTATGCCGGGCTCTGTAAAATTAGTAAGCAATGGTTATCAGAAATTATATCGTGCCGAAAGGTTTATGCGATTGGCATTATAAGTATGTTCGTTAAAATCGAGGCGCCAGCCGTGCAGATACTCGATGCCCATCTGCATATTCTCGCTCACCATAGCAAACATATTCACTGCAAGATACTGTCCGCTCTTGTACATATCGGGACGCGCATCGGCCAATCCACGACGCGAGCGCAAATTACTCTGACTATAAGTAGCCGAAGCAAACAGACGGTTCGAAAAATTATATTGTACGGCTGCAAACCAAGCATCAGTGAGCAGCAGCATCATCCGGCCGTCATAATCGGGCACGGGCACTAAATCGACGCCAATATTTGAGACGTCATTTATAAGCGAACCTATACCCTCGCCAAGAGAGTACTGACCGCTAACGTGCAATTTGCCAAAATTGAGCAAGGCACTCGCCTGCCCACCCCACGCAATTTTCTGGCGCTTGCTGTTACTTACAAGATTGCGATAAGAGGCATCGCGTATTATACCTCCGAGACGCACGTGCGACCCTTCATACAATCTATATTTTAAATATATAGGAATATTGGGAAAGCTCTGTGCACCCACACTCGTATAGTTATCGACTGTGGCCGAGAAATTAGGCGACTCGATACCAATACCCATTGTCATTCCACTGAACAAATCAAAATTCAATGCAATTTGTGTCGTACGATAAAAGGTCATTCCACAAGGGCCGGCATTATCGACCGTGGCTGGATAGGCAGCAAGATCCATAAACCCTCCTGTGGTATATCCTAATGTAAGATGTTTGGTACGCATATAAGCATTCAACAGACGAAAATTCTTGCCATCGCCACGCCAATCGCCCGAGGTATAAATTTGAAAATCGCCTAAAAGACGACTGTGCCCCACTAACTTCAGAAAAAGTGTCGAGGTTGTAATATCCATCTGATATTGGCTCGACGGCCCATAGCCACGCTGTATCTGCGACGGCATAAAATCGACATTATCAACAATCTTATCAAAGTCGAATTCGGCACGCGCCATTAAATAACCACCAATACCAAGCCCCCATTTACCTTCGCGGTCGGTGAGCACGAATCGCGGAGCAAGCGGGTCGTGAAAGTATTCTCCCTGAGTATTATAGAAGATATTTATAACCTCGGGGGCGGTGTTTACAGTCTCGGTAAAATTATATACCGTAACCGGCGAATCATAGACACGGGCCCAGCGTTGCGCCACCGAGGGCAACGCAAACTGCAACAAGAGCAGTAGAATAACGACTGAATTAAAGATTCTTTTCATAATTCTTTGAAATTTAATGTTTACAAGGCTTAAAACAGATAAGGTCGGCAAAATGTTCTGAGGGGTAGCATAAAATAGTACGCCACAGCTCTATTCTGTAACTGTTTAAGAAGCTGTCTAAATTCATTTCAAAGAAAATTCAAATATCGTGCAAACGACACAATATTAACCGGTTCATAATTGCAGCTGGCATTCGCAAGGCAGTGAACATAAATTCAGACATTTTCTAACATTCAAAGTAAGTTTCCAAGAATGTGCACCCTGAAAGAGAGTATTCATAATTAAATAATCAAAAAAAAGAGCACTTAAATATAAAATTTAATAAAAAATGAGACCTAAATTCTTTATATTCGAAAAACATATTCTATAATTGCAAACAAAATCAACCACCCCACACGAGGGTAAAAAAACAAAAAACAGTATGAAACAGAAACTTCAGACACCCCAGAAAGCGCTCATTATAGCAATATTAGCGCTTGTAATCCCATTTGCAACATTTGCACAGAGCGGGACTCCCTTGATAGAAATGCAGGCCGAAGCTCAACGCGAGGTTACTCCCGACGAGCTTTATCTATCAATAAAAATAAAAGAGAGCGACTACAAGGGCAAAAAGACACTGCAAGAGCTTCAGAATGCAATGATTGGTGTGTTAAAAGCCAACAAAGTGGATGTTTCCCAAGCTCTTACGCTCGACTTTATGGGCAGCACTCTCGACTACAAGACCTTCTCGAAACGCCCTGTTGCACGCAGCGAGGCAAGCTATATGCTAAAATTAGGCGATGCAACCACGATGCAAAAAATAATATATGAGTTAGAAGAGTGCGGAATAACAAATATTTCTCTTGCTCGAACAAAATTCACAAAAAGCGAGGAGCTTATAACAGAATTAGGTATCGAAGCAATGAAAAAAGCCCGTCAGCAAGCTATCGCATACGCCGCAGCAGTGGAGCAAAGCATAGGCAAGGCCATAAGAATAAGTTCGTGGAACACAAGCAGTTCGCCACAGCCACGGATGTATAAGAGCCGCACGATAACAGTCGAAGAGAGTGCTCCCGACAATTCCGGTGCCGACGCAGCAATTTCTATCGGCAAAATGACCTATACGGTGCACGTAAATGTAAATTTCGAGCTTAAATAGCCTGCACGGCTGCCGTCCGACAAGAACAAAGATACGGAGTGTGATGTTTGTAGATAAACATTACACTCCGTATTATTATGAACCGATTTTTAAAATTACTCTTCCCCGCTCCACCTTCACCCGTGGCAGCATCGGCACTTATATTGGCCGCTCGCATCATTTTTGGTATGTTTTTCCTTAACCACGGATTAGACAAACTGATGGCTTTTGCGTCGCTGTCAATAAGCTTTCCCGACCCTTTAGGCATAGGAAACACCTTGTCGCTTGTGAGCATCATTTTTGCCGAGGTCGTCTGCTCTCTGTGTGTAATATTCGGAATTTTCTTCCGCTTGACACTGCTACCTATGATTTTTGCAATGTGTGTAGCATTGATTGCCATTCACGCAAACGACCCCTTTATTGTACGTGAGCCTGCACTCATCTATCTGTCGATTTTTATTCTGCTGCTATTCTCGGGAGCAGGATATTTCTCGTTCGACACAATCATACGAAACAGATTGCCGCACAGCCCGACCGAAGAAGAATAAACCAAGCCGGCCAATCAGTTGGTCTCACTATCAACCGAATAGCCATTAGGATAAATGAGCAAGACGCTTGTCTCTTGATAATCGCGCTGCAACTGCGTAAATACGTGGTCGAGCGAGGGGCGGAACGATATTGAGCCGCGACGGGCACTGACGATTATGAGCAAATGGTCGGATTTTATTATCTTTGAGAGACGTTTAAGGTCGTTACCGCCATCGGTTGCAAAGAATTCGGCATCGACCGTTGCAAATGAGGCCAGTTGTTTCTCTATCAATGCCATAGTATCGGGGTGTCCGTGGTAACATACGCGACAGCCCATTCCCTCGGCCATACGGGCAGTTTGCTCGACCCAATTTGCAAATCCGGCCTCAAACTCGGCCTTGGCAGGAAAAGTTATATGTATGCGTCTGATAGTATTCAAAGGTATTGTCAGACGCGCCATAATTATCTGACAATGAAGGCCGCGCAACAATTCGGGCAACACATTGCCCAAGAAAGAGTCGTTGGTTGTTTCTTTCTTGTGAAAGCCCACAATCAACTCGCGGTAGTCGTTCTCTTTCATTTCGTGAATAATACCATTGGATAGGTTGGTTGTAAGGCGCATTTTGGTCAGCAAGGGTACATTTACCGACGCCGCAATCTGCGCAGCTGTATCCAAAAGACGGGTTGCACGATTCTGCATTTTTTCGTCCTCGTCGAGCACCACAGTTACTGCCGACAATGGAATCGGTGAGTTTTCTTTACGCATAAGCAGCGCAAGATCCATCAATTTATCGACCATCATAGGGTTGGCAAGCGCCAAGAGTGTCTTTTTCGAGGCATTGACAGGCTTGTCGAGGCTCGCTCCCGAGACTATTATTCTACGGGAAGCCCTGTCCGTTACAACGGAGCTTACTATGCACGACACAAGAATGAGCAGAATTGTACCGTTAAGAACGTCGTCGTTGAGCAGAGGCGAGCCATCGGGCATTATAATGCCGTGTCCCACAAGTGCAGCAGCCAACGTAGCAGCGGCCTGCGAGCTGCTCAGTCCGAACATAAGCCTCTGCTCGTCGCTACTGAGTTTAAAACTCTTTGCTGTCAACCACGAGGCCAACCATTTTCCACTTAATGCAGTAAGCACCATCGCCAGCATCACAAGCAAGGCCCCACTATCCAAGAACAGCACTCTTACATTTATAATCATTCCCACGCCTATGAGAAAATATGGGATAAAGATTGTATTGCCAATAAAATCTATGCGACGCATAAGGGGCGATGCGTGAGGAATCAGTCTGTTGAGTACAAGACCTGTTATAAACGCACCTAAAATTCCCTCCATTCCCACAAGCTCCATCATTCCTGCTCCCAAGAACAGCAATGCCATCACAAATATGTACTGTATCGTACCATCGTTGTACTTACGAAAGAAATATCGTGCAATACGCGGGAAAAAGAATATAATAAGTACCGTGAGTAGCACCAATTTCAACAAAAGCAGCACAAAGAACCAACCGTCCGACTCGCCACTGAACAATCCTCCTACAACTGCCAAGACAAAAAGCGTAAGAGTATCGGTTATAACCGTACCACCCACTACAAAATTAACACATTTAAGACGTGAAAGTCCGTATCGTGCTACTATGGGATATGAGATAAGGGTGTATGAGGCATACATACTCGCCAACAGCACTGCTGTTATAATATTATAGTCGAGTACTATGATATTTGTAAAAAGACCCAAAAGGATGGGTACGGCAAAGGCCAAAAGCCCTAAAGTAAGCGCCCCGCCCCTATGCTTCTTCATCTCCTGCATATTTATCTCCAAACTTGCAAGAAACATTATATAGTAGAGCCCGACCTTTCCGAAAAGCTCGAAACTATCGTCCCGCTCAAGAATATTGAATCCGTTGGGCCCCACCAATAATCCCGCCAAAATCATACCGATAATATGCGGCAGACGCAATTTCTGAAACAGAAGCGGCGCAAATAGTATTATGCACAGCACCCAAAAGAAAATCCACGTAGGGTCGGTTATAGGGAAAAAGGACGATAAATTCATCACGCTCATACCTCTCACATTTATCTTTTATTCAGGCTTGCCTTAGGATTGTTATATGAATTGCAACGATTATTCTTTTTTGTATAAGTAAACTCGATTATAGAACCATCCTTATATTAAATAAGTTCCAAAATAGACTACCACGAATATGTCAGTCCCAACGACATATACTCTTTAAATTGCCAATAGCCATACGAATCGCTGTATAATCCGCGCGAGCTGTCATCGAATCGACCGTGCAGGAAGAGTGTTGCATCGAGATATTTGTTAATCTTCATCTTAAAAGTATTCTCCCAATTGAAATAGGCACGTGAATAGTTGGTATAAAACTCCATTCGAGAATACAGGGTTACATTTTTGCACAGAGTGGCATTGAGCGTGGGCTGTATCTGCGTACCGAAGTCCTCTTTATGCTGACGCCCGTGTCGAATACCGTAACGCGATGCCAAATAGCCGTATCGCACAAATTTATAATTATACGACGACAGAGGGGCGAAATATACCGACAGATTCCAATTCTTGCCACTGCGCTTATAGTCGAGACCGACAGAGAAGTTGGCATCGAACGGTGCCATAAAATTAGATACAAAATCGCGTGTATTAGTAGGATAATTAGGCATCGACTGGGTCTGCAATGTCATTTTGGCTGTCAGATTGACATTATTCATAATTTTGTAACCCAATTTAGAGTCGAGGCGCAACATATCGTTGTTGGTCTTGTAGCTGTGCAAAGTGTCGCCCGAGACGGTAACAAAACCTAATTTTGCTTCAAAAGTATTCTCGAAAGAGAGTTTCTTTTTGTCGTTGTAATTAAGATGCAGTTTGAGGGATGTAATCAATGTCTTATTATTATCACCACCCTGTGCCCAGTTGCCCGAGAAGTAATTCTGTGTAAAACTGAACGAGAAACTACCCGACGTGCGCCAATAGTTGGGTTTTACGACTTTTGTTTCAAGATTACCTTGTACATTATCGGGGATTGACAAAGGCTTGTCCTTTTTATCCTCGATAAGCGCCCTTTGTTTTTTCTCAAGCTCGGTAGGAGTAACCTCGCGACGCATATCAGCCTCGGTCATTCCGACAACATCGGGACGCAGTTTATAAACATTAAGCATCAGACGGTCAATCATCATTTTACGATGCTCGTACATCTCAATATCGCTGTCAGTGTATTTTTGCGGAATATCAAACCCTTTGGAAAAGCCCTGTTTTATAGTCGATTCATAAAGTACCGTAGGGGCAAACATTCTAAAATAAGAAGGGTCGGTGCGTTCATTATCGCCGTCGGCATTATAATCAACATCCGCAGGAACACGGCTCTCGGCAACAAGCGCTTCAAGACGCTTATCAAAAAATTTCATAACAGCCTCGGACGACTGTGCTTTTATCACCGCCGAAACCAAGATAATTAACGATAGTAAAACTGATACACGTTTCATAGTAATCGAAATAAATTTCGGGCGAAGATAACACATTTCGGGCACAATATAAAATTTCATTTAATGTAAATTAAAAGATTTGTACAAACGAGCGAGAAATATCAAGTTTGCCCCGAATATTTTTTACAGCGAGTGCAGAATATCTTCGCCGGTTACAACAAAGACAGTAACACACCCTGCGCAATAAGGATATTTTTCACCTAAAAGCAGAAACAACATTTTAAATACAGATATTTTTTACCTATAAAATCCAATTATTAGGTTTATTTTTGCTAACTTTGCAGGCAATTATCAAAAAATCAGAAAAATTCAAGCAAAAAGATGGATAAGAATAGTATTATCGGATACGTGCTCATAGCATTATTATTAGGAGGTTATTTCTATTTTAACCAACCCGACCCCGCGAAAATCGAGGCTCAAAGACGCTATCAAGACTCGATTGCAGCCGTTGAATACGAGCAAGAGCAATTAAGAATTAAAGAGATTCAGGAGCGCGAAGCAAGATTAAATGAGCAAAAGAGCGACAGCAGTTCATTCCTCTTCAACACCCTAAAAGGCGAAGTGAAGAGCATCACCCTTAAAAACGAAAAGCTGAGCATCGACATTTCCACTCTCGGAGCACGCATTACATCAGCCACACTCGCCGACTATAACAACCAAGAGGGCAACCCCATCACCCTATTCTCGGCCGACGACCAGACAACAGTGGGCAACGGTCGTCGTGGCGGAAAGACACTGCACAATCAATTGTACTTTACTCTCGACGGTAAGGAAGACAACATAAACACTGCCGAGATGTACTTTACCCCTGTGGAGCAAAGCGACAGCAGCGTAATTATGCGCCTTGCTTTCACCGAGGACAAATACATCGACTTCAGCTACAACCTATTGTCGGACAGCTATATGGTCAACCTCTCAATCGACGCTCACAATATGGGCAGTTTCTTCCCAAGCTCGACACGTGAGATTGGTATAAATTGGGAGCAATTATTACGCCAACAAGAGAAAGGCTTCACCTTTGAACAGCAATACACAAACATCACCTACAAACTGAGCAACGACGACACAGAAAACTTAAGCGAACGCGAAAATGACAAAGAAGATATAAACGAGCCTGTTGATTGGGTAGCATTCAAAAACCAATTCTTCTCGTGCATATTTATTGCAGGTGAGACATTCAACGACGTTTCGCTATCATCCGACACACTGCACGAGGGTCGCGGATATATGAAAAACTGTTCAGCGTCAATGTTCACCACATTCGACCCAAGCGGAAAGACCCCCACAGAGCTTCAATTCTATTTCGGTCCCAACAAGTATAGCACACTAAAGACAAGCAACGAGCTCACAATCAACCCCGACAAGGAGCTTAACCTGCACGAGCTGATATACTTTGGATGGCCCATCGTACGCCTTATAAACCGTTACTTTATAATCTATCTTTTCGACTGGCTCACAAGTTGGGGAATAAGTATGGGTGTAGTACTTCTGCTGCTCACACTCATAGTAAAAGCAGCCGTATATCCCTTTACCCTGAAATCATACGTATCATCGGCTAAAATGCGTGCTCTGAAACCCTACATCGACGAGATTAACGCAAAATACCCCAAGCCCGAAGATGCAATGCGCAAGCAACAAGAAATTATGGGACTATACAGCAAATACGGTGCAAGCCCTATGGGAGGCTGTCTGCCAATGCTCATACAGATGCCAATCTTCATTGCCCTCTTTAACTTTGTGCCCAACGCCATAGAGTTACGTCAACAGAGTTTCTTGTGGGCTCGCGACCTTTCGTCGTACGACGCACTGATAAGCTGGGAGACATCAATATGGCCCATTGGCAACCACATAAGCATATTCTGTTTGTTATTCTGTGTTACACAGATACTCAACACCTACTATACATCGAAAATGCAGCCCAATATGGGAGGCTCACCCGAGCAAGAGCAGCAAATGAAGATAATGCGCTGGATGATGTACATTATGCCCGTTGTATTCTTCTTCATCTTCAACGACTACTCATCGGGACTTAATTACTACTATTTCCTATCGACACTCATCAGTGTGTTCACATTTATATATCTTAGACACAAGATAAAAGAGGACAAACTTCTGCGCAAAATGCAAGCCTACCACGAGGCCAACAAGAACAATCCCAAGAAACGCAGCGGAATGATGGCTCGCTTAGAGGCTTTGCAACAAGAGCAACAGCGCCTGCTTGAAGAGCAACAAAAGAGAAGAAAGCAATAAAAACAAAGAAATAACATACAAAAATGGGAATATTCAGTTTTTTCAAGAAAAAAGATAATCAGACCGAGAAAGTAGGCGGTATGGAGGATTTTATGACCCTCATACGCGTATATTACCAATCGGTACTCGCCTCTAACTTAGGTATAACAAATCTTGCAATGTTGCCCGACGTAGCAACATTCAAACGCACACTGAAAATACCTACACAAAACAACAAATTAGGCCTTGCCGAACGTAGCCGTTGCTGCAAAATGCTTGAGCAGATATACGGAATGAACGAAGCGTTCTTCAAAGAGATTGACGCATCCATAAAGAAAAACTGCAAGAACATAAACAGCGCCCAGCCCTATCTGTTTGCATTTCAAGGCTTCAACAACGACCTTATGATACTCGTCGGCAATCTGCTCAGTTGGAAACTGCGTATGCCATCATTTATGAACAAAGCATTGCGCACACTCACCGAGAAGACCATTCACGATATTCTGACAAAGAACAGTTGGAAAGACGAGGCTACATTCAAGACCGTTTATGCCGTGCGACAATACAAAGAGAAACTCGGATACTCGGAGCAATGGATGGTCGATTACGTCTATCGCCTTGTAACCCTTGCCAAGAAAGAGCCCCGTCCACAAGCCGAGGACATTGACAAGAAATAAGAGAAACAAGCAACACTCCACAACAAACAAGAGGATGCCCCTACCCGCACACGAGGCATCCTCTTGTTTATCCCCTGCGAATATACGTAAACCCCAATCACAAAAAAACAAAAAACAGTGTTCACACTAAAGCCAATAACAATAGACACACTACACGAGCTGCAACAATTCACCCCACAGATACCCACACGCTCGTGCGACTACACCCCCGGTAATCTTATAATGTGGGCACGCTTTATGAATTATCGCTACGCAATATTACAAGAAACACTGTTCATTGCCGCAAAATCACAAGCCGACATAAATACCCCGGCCTTTCTTATGCCAATAGGCAGCCTCCCCCTTGAAACATCAATAAAACTACTGCAAGAGCACAGCGCAACCACAGGCGAGCCGCTGCGTCTGACAGCCGTCCCCGCCCCATACAAAGAGCAAATAGAGAGACTGCTGCCACACCACACAACAGCATCACTCGAAGACTGGAGCGACTACATATACAGTGCACAATCCCTTGCCACACTGCAAGGTAAAGCACTAAACAAAAAGCGCAACCGATACAACAAATTCCTTGCCGAGAACCCCAACCACCACTATCGACGTTTCACAGCCGACGACACACAAGAAGTGCTGAAATTCCTAACAGCCAACCGCGACTGTCAGCACAACCGTGAAGAGACAATGCGTTGCTACGAGCAATGGCAATGTATGGCAACCGTACGCAACCAAGCACGCCACCCGCAGCCCGCCGGAATTTTAGAGGTCAATGGCAACATTGCAGCCTTCACCCTTGGCGAGATATTCGGCGACACACTATACGTACACATCGAAAAATCAAGCCGCGAGGTAGTTGGTGCCGGCGAGGCCATCAACCGAATGTTTGTCAACGACATACTATCGCACCACCCCGAGGTAACATACGTCAATCGCGAAGAAGACCTTGGCGACCCCGGCCTGCGACAAGTAAAACGCGCCTACAACCCCATAGAAATGCTACACCGCTACGAGTTTATTCCCACACAACAAAACAATGAATAACAATATAGAGCGCCACCCGTGGCCTCCCTTTCTACCCACAAACGCCCGAGTACTGCTGCTCGGCAGCTTCCCTCCACCCCGCATTCGCTGGTCGATGGACTTTTATTACCCAAACATCAGCAACGACTTTTGGAAAATGGCAGGACTTATATTCTTCGACAATCCCACACACTTTATCAAAAAAGGCGAAAAAGCATTCGACCGTCCCAAGATAGAGGCTTTCCTCATCGAAAAAGGCATAGCCCTATACGACGCAGCCACAGCCATCAGGCGCAAGAGGGGCAACGCATCCGACCTTCACCTTGAAATAATAGAGCCCACAAATATTCCCGAGCTACTCAAACAAATACCCTTGTGCCATACAATAGCCGTAACAGGCGAAAAATCAGCACAGACAGTGCTTGCCCCTTACACAATATCCCCACCCGCAATAGGCAACAGCGTAGCCGTTCCCCTGTTGGGCACCGATGTAAGGCTCTACCGTATGCCCTCGACATCACGCGCCTACCCCCTTGCCCTCGACAAAAAAGCCGCATTTTATCGACAACTATTCATAGAAGCCGGAATAATAGTTGTAAAATAGACCCAAAAGCCACAATTTCCCACCCAGAGACACATTAAAAGCACTATTTAGACAAAAAAAAGTTACAAACCTTTCTTAATTCCCAAAAATAATATATATTTGCAGTAACTGCAATTGTACCACACAACAGCAGAGCTACAATCTGCGACCATAAACAACAAAAAGCAATTGCAGAAAGATTGTCGTACTATGACCGAAAAAGATACAGCGACACTGTTACAATTTGAACAAAAATTGCGTTTATTGGTACACAACCACCAAAAAGCCCAAGAACGCATCAAGGAACTCACACACACCCTTGAGCAGGCAAGCAATTACATTCAAGAGATGGAACAGCGCCTCGACACGCTCGAACACAGTTACAACAATCTTAAACAAGCCAAGGTAATCTCCCTGAGCGATGCCGAAATAAGCACCACCCGTGAGAGACTTACCGCACTTGTGCGCGAAATCGACCGGTGCATTGAGTCCTTGACAAAATAAATTTTTAACGACCAAGCATTATGGAAGATAGAATTGTGGGAATAAACCTAATTGTCGATGGAGTATCATACCCGCTCAATGTACCCGCGAGCGAAGAGCCCTACTACCGTCAGGCAGCACGTTTAATAAACGACACACTGATACCATACAACAAAGCATTCTCGGAGCAAGGCTCACAAAAAGTGCTTACAATGGTAGCCATAGATATTGCATACAGGCTTGTCAGCAAGACCGACAACATAGGCTCGGCGCAGACTATGCGCAAGATAGCCGAATTATCGAAATTGATAGACGACACATTGCAAGAATAAGGATTAACCCGCACAAGCAGTGCCACACACCAAACAACACTGCTCACAAAGGATTTTCGCGCATTGCCATATTCAACAGGTAGAGGAGCAACCGCCCCACCCGAATATTGCGATGTGTTATTTTTATATATAAATTTAAAACATTATGCCTATCACATCACTAATCATCAGCATCGTCGTTGGAATAGTACTCGGCGGCGGACTATACCTGATAAGCCATTTTGCGTTAAAATCGAAACGCGAACGCATTATCGAAGAGGCCAACAAAGAGGCCGAGGTAATAAAAAAGAACAAACTACTCGAAGTTAAAGAGAAATTCTTAAACAAAAAAGCCGAGCTTGAAAAAGAAATCTCGCAGCGCAACCACAAACTACAACAAGCCGAAAATCACATCAAACAGCGCGAGATTCAACTAAACCAACGCAACGAAGACATTCAGCGTCGCAAAAACGAGCTCGACTCATTCAAAGAGAACCTCGAAGCACAAAAAGGAGTAATCGAGCGCAAGCAAGAAGAGCTCGACAAACTACATCTGCAAGAGCGCGAGAAACTCGAAACAATAAGCGGCCTATCAGCTGACGAGGCAAGAGAGCGCCTTGTCGAATCGCTCAAAGAAGAAGCCAAAGCACAAGCCGACTCTTACATCAACTACATAATAGACGACGCCAAGCTGACAGCCAACCGCGAAGCAAAGAAAATCGTAATACAGACAATACAACGCGTTGCCACCGAGACAGCCATAGAAAACTCGGTAACAGTATTTCACATCGACAACGACGAAATGAAAGGCCGCATTATCGGCCGCGAGGGTCGTAACATACGCGCCCTTGAAGCAGCAACAGGCGTCGAAATCGTAGTTGACGACACCCCCGAAGCCATTGTTCTGAGCGCATTCGACCCTGTACGTCGCGAAATTGCACGCTTAGCCCTACACCAGCTTGTAGCCGACGGCCGCATACACCCCGCACGCATCGAGGAGGTTGTTGCAAAAGTAAAGAAACAAATTGAAGAGGAAATTATTGAAACAGGTAAACGCACCACAATCGACCTCGGAATACACGGAATGCACCCCGAACTCATCCGCATCATCGGAAAGATGAAATACCGTTCGTCATACGGCCAAAACCTGTTACAACACGCACGCGAAACAGCCAACCTGTGCGCAGTGATGGCCGCCGAACTTGGACTGAACCCCAAAAAGGCCAAACGTGCCGGATTGCTCCACGACATCGGCAAAGTACCCGATGAAGAGACCGAGCTTCCACACGCCGAGTATGGAATGAAGATTGCCGAGAAATACAAGGAGAAACCCGACATCTGCAACGCCATAGGCGCCCACCACGACGAGGTTGAGATGACCAGCCTAATAGCCCCCATTGTTCAAGTGTGCGATGCAATCTCGGGCGCACGTCCCGGAGCCCGCCGCGAAATTGTCGAGGCCTACATAAAGCGTCTGCACGACCTTGAGCAACTTGCAATGTCGTACCCCGGCGTAACAAAAACCTACGCTATACAGGCCGGTCGCGAGTTGCGCGTAATTGTAGGCGCCGACAAGATAGACGACAAACAAACCGAGCAACTATCGGGCGAAATAGCAAAGAAGATACAGGACGAAATGACCTACCCCGGACAGGTAAAAATCACCGTAATACGCGAGACACGTGCTGTAAACTACGCACGCTAAAGAGCTACCGAATAATTTTAAAAAAAACGAGCATCGGAATTTCCGATGCTCGTTTTTTTAGGACGACACAATCCTCACGCCACCATCGACAACAACGACGCGCTCCTCGTCGCACAAATAGCGCAATACAGCCATCCGTCTGCCACGCGGCAAACCAAGAGCCTCAATCTCGGCCGTCGAGTGTACCTCGCCGTCGGCAAGCACAGCAAGCAACAATGATGCATCCAAGGCAAGAGTATCTTTAGAGGGTTCACCCCCACGACGCGACAAACAAACATCGCAGCACCCGCAATCGGCAGCCTCGACATCATTAAAATAGCGCAAAAGATAGCGACTGCGACACTCGGCATCACTTGTGGCATATTTCAACATTGCATCCAAACGAGACGAGAAGGCCTCGCGACGTTCATCATATACCTCGGGTGCAAAGCGAAGCTCCTCGCCCAGCACACGTTGACGCGTAAATGTTACTATCGGACATTTCTTCGATGGTGCATATTGTATAATTCCTCTCTTGGTGAGCGACACAAGCAGCTCGTAAAGGCGATGCCTTGTAACACCCAACAATCGGGACAGATAACGCTCGTCGATAAAAACATAATCATTAAAAAGCCCGCTGTAATTGCGCAGAAGAGCCGTAATGAGCTTATCGTGCTCATCAGTAAGATTATATATGCGATAAAGTTCCTCGCGTCCCACAATAAATAGCAGGCGCGACGAATATTCCATCTCCTCGACATAATCTATGTAGCCCATACGCGTAAGAATGCGCAGAGCACTGTCGGTGGGCAGTATCGGCAAATGGTACTTGTGGCAAAAATCCGATAGAGCAAACTCAAAGGTACAGTTCAGTCCATCGCCAAGAGCCATCGTATAATAGTAGCACAGATTATCATAAACCTCGCGTATAAACTGCGGCAAAGGATAATTGTCGGCAAGGCGACGAGCCACAGTAGCGCTGTCTCGGCGGCTATACAACACAACAGCATAGGCACGGTTGCCGTCGCGCCCGGCACGACCGGCCTCTTGAAAATAAGCCTCTATGGAGTTGGGAAGGTCGGTGTGTACAACAAGCCTCACATCAGGCTTGTCGATTCCCATTCCAAAGGCATTTGTCGAGACCATGACGCGTGAAACTCCGGTGCGCCAGCGCTCCTCTTTAGCATCCTTACTCTCGGGAGCAAGGCCTGCGTGATAATATTCGGCCGTAATTTCGCGAGCCGATAATTCATCGCACAGCTCTTTACATTTTTTACGATTGGGAACATATATTATGGCCGAACCTTCGATACGGCCGAGTATATGCATAAGCTCTTGCAGCTTATTCTCGGTGCGCCGCACGACATACACAAGGTTCTTGCGCTCGAAACTCATTCTGAAACAATTCTCGTGCTTAAAGGCCAATTGTTGCTGAATATCGCGCACCACATTAAGCGTAGCAGTGGCTGTGAGCGCAAGCACGGGAACAGAGGGGAACAGTGTACGCAGCTCGGCTATACGACGATAGGCGGGACGAAAATCGTGCCCCCACTGCGAAATACAGTGTGCCTCGTCAACCGTTATAAGCGACACCGGCATTTTGCGTACTTTATTCAAGAAGATTTCTGAGGAGAGACGTTCGGGCGAGACATACAGGAATTTATAATCGCCGAAGATACAATTCTCAAGTACTTTTATAACTTCGGCTGTGCGCATTCCGCTATAAATGGCAGCCGCCTTTATGCTGCGACAGCGCAGATTGGCCACTTGGTCTTTCATCAGCGCAATAAGAGGCGTAACGACAATGCACAATCCCTCGCGTGCAAGCGCAGGCACCTGAAAGGTAATGCTTTTACCACCGCCCGTAGGCATAAGGCCGAGCGTGTCGCGCCCGGCCTCTATACTTTCGATTATCTCGCGCTGTATGCCACGAAAATCGTCGTAACCCCAATACTGTTTAAGTATCTCCTTGTATTTCAACAGCTGTTTTCTTTTGCGAGAATGCTCCGATGCACACTGCTATTTGGGCATTCTTTTTGTACGTATGCTCTCAATCTGCAACTGCACCTCGCCGTGCTTGTAGGTATTATCCTCAAGCGTATAGCAAATATCGAACGATTGTTTCGATTTTATATATTTTGCCTGTTCGCTCTGTCCGAATGCAATACCGTTTATCACATTGCTCGACTTATTATCGACAAGTTCCAACTTTATGTGCTCTTGACGACGCCCTACAACCTTGCTTGTTCCAGAATCATAGACATTGTGTGTACAGAAGATGGGCTTGGGATTATCGGGACCGTGCGGTGCAAATTTTTTCAATTCGTTAAAGAATTTACGTGTAATCTGTTGAAAGTCGAGCTCGGCCTCAATTTCAATTATGGGGTCGGTCTGTTCGGGTAGTATGTTTCCTGTAACATACTCCTCGAAGCGTCGCGCAAACTCGGCTATATTCTCTACTTTCAACGAAAATCCCGCTGCATACGTGTGTCCGCCGAAATTCTCAAGCAGGCTGCGACAACTCTCAATTGCTTTATACACATCGAATCCCGTTACCGAACGAGCCGAGCCTGTTGCAATGTCGCCCGAGCAGGTAAGAACCACCGCCGGACGATGATACACCTCGGTAAGTCGTGAAGCCACAATCCCTATCACTCCACGATGCCAATCCTCGTTAAAGATTACAATTGCACGCTTTTCATCAAAATTCTCAAGCTGCTCGACAATGCGGTTGGCCTCCTCGGTCATACTCTTGTCAAGGTCTTTTCGCGTCTCGTTAAACTCGTTTATCTGTTCGCTCATTGCAAGAGCAGCCCTCAGATTATTCTCAATTAAAAGGTCAACAGCCACTTTACCCTGCTGTATGCGTCCCGAAGCGTTTATACGCGGCCCTATTTTGAAGATTATATCATTCATACTAATCTCCTTGTCGCGCAAGCCGCACACCTGAATAATGGCTTTTAATCCTGTACTGGGAGCGTGGTTAATCTGTTTAAGCCCGTGATAAGCAAGGATACGATTCTCGCCCATAATAGGCACTAAATCCGATGCGATACTCACCGCCACAAGGTCGAGCAACGAATATAGTTGATCGCCCGGAATACCATTGTCCATTGCAAAGGCCTGCATAAATTTAAAGCCTACTCCACAACCCGACAAATGCTGATAGGGATAAGAATTATCGAATCGCTTGGGATTAAGAATAGCCACTGCGCAGGGCAATTCATCATCGGGTACGTGGTGGTCGCAGACGATAAAATCTATACCTTTTGACTTTGCATACGCTATCTCCTCGACTGCTTTTATTCCGCAATCGAGCACAATAACCAATTTCACCCCCGTCGAATGAGCATAGTCGATACCTCTTTTCGAGATACCGTA
>CAYYEL010000007.1:28579-41701 GCA_964470845.1 uncultured Bacteroidaceae bacterium
TGTTCGACGAGAATTGCTGCAAGAATTTATACACAAGTGCCACAGCTGTTGTTCCGTCAACATCGTAGTCGCCATACACCAATATACGTTCTTTACGTCCCAACGCCTTGTTCAGACGTTTCACTGCAATATCCATATCATTCATTAAGAATGGATTATGCAGGTTACTCAATTTTGGGCGAAAGAATTGTCGTGCATCGGCGGCAGTCGTTACACCTCGCGCTACCAACAGACCGCAAAGAATGGGACTAATGTCCAACTCTTCCGAGAGACGCTTAGCCTCCTCTGTCTGTTTGTATGTCGGAGGTTGATACTTCCATTTCTGACCCATTTATATTTATTTTTTATTTTTCGCTGCCATTGCGGTTACAACTCAATGCGGTGCACCATTATCTTATCGCAATCATCACCAACACAGCACCAATACCACAAGCTATCCGCCTAAGAATCATCCATTTAAATCAACATCTCAAAATTCATTCACTACTATCGACCTGCTACTTTACAGGCATATAGACACTTTTACCGCAGGATAATTCCATTTCAATTTGTAAAGTTACAAAAAGCAATAAAAAAAACAGCCTATTTCCCATTTTTTTTAATAGGGAGAGGCTGTTTTTATAAAAAATTAAGAGGCCGAAGCCTCTTAATTTTTATATTCTTACTTCTTACTTCAAGCCGAGTTTCTTGGCAATATGTTTGGGGAGCGCATCTTTATGAACAATAATATTCATTGTTTTATAGCGAACAAACGCCTTTGACGCATACCAAATACCTTTGTATTTACCACTCTCGCCCCAAGAGTTCTTAACCATATAGTACTCTGTTCCATTTTGATCCTTGGCAATACCGTAAATCTGCATTCCGTGGTCGTCGGTTGTCTCCCAATTGTCGTATGCAATCTGACGCTCTTCCTGTGTGCACCATTTCTCGTTCGAGGGCTTAGGAGTTGTTTTTCTCTCTTCCTCGCTCAGTTTCAACCAACGTGCCATATCCGAGCCCTGAAGGTCGCCTCTACTTGCGCTTGCAGGCATTACAGCTGTACCGTTGCGTGTAAATCCGGTCTCACTGACGTCGCTACCCCAAGCAATTGTAAAGCCCTCGTTGATAGCGTTGTCGAATACTTCGAGAAGCTCGTCAATGGGGAGGTTGTACGACTGCGCCCAACGCCAGTTGTCTTGAATCTCAAGAACAAACGAACTGTAGAAAGGATGATGGGTGTAAGATGTCAACGATACATAATCCGATGCTTTCAGGCCGGTTGATTCGTAGAAAGACTTGGGAGTATATTCTTTACCATTGTAGGTGAATTTCTCGGGACGTTGTCCGAGATAAATATCGTGGATGGCAGCAATAGCCTTCTTCCAGAGAGGCTGTCCATCTGCACCTACCTGCAAACTGCGGTGCTTACCCTCGGCTATGGCAGCAACAACAGCATCACTCACTGCTGTAAGTTCATTATGATTGCTGAGCGTATCGCCATACATTACTCCGGGACGCATCTCGGCCTCGGGAACAAGACCAAACGCCTCCATACCATAGATTACATCGTAGAACGAACCACCCTGCGAGAATGATACATCGCCGTGTGTACGCACTGCCTTGTCGGCGCGGTCAAGATAGGTGTTGTGCACGATAAACATCTCCGAGAAGTCATACTCACCCTTACCCATACGCAAAAGTTCCGACTCGATGAAAGCCAACGATGAATAGCACCAGCAGGTACCGGCTCTATTCTGATTCTTGATGCTTGTAATAGGGTTCTCTTTTACAACGGTAAATTGTAATTCCTCGTTGCTGCTCTGCGCAAAGAGGTTAAGGCCGGCAACAGCTGCCATAGCCAATAAAATTGTTTTCTTCATAGCTTATTTATTATTAAATATTATTATTCCTTGTATTATAGAGCTGTTAATCCTCATCTACTCCCTCGGGTTCAGGCTCAATGTCAACGCCTTTCATTGCCGCTGCTATCTTAGCTTCAAGTTCCTCGGCAAGCTCGGGATTATCGGCTATAAGCGATTTTGTGCGGTCGCGACCTTGTGCCAATTTTGTATCATTGTAGCTAAAGAAAGAGCCGCTCTTCTTTATCACGCCGTAAGCAACACCAAGATCGACTATCTCACCTACACGCGAGATTCCCTCGCCAAACATTATATCAAATTCGGCTTTTCGGAAAGGCGGAGCAACCTTATTTTTAACTACTTTTACACGTACCGAATTTCCAATGGCATCCTCGCCGTCTTTCAGCTGGCTCACACGGCGAATATCGAGACGCACCGATGCGTAAAATTTAAGCGCATTACCTCCGGTTGTTGTTTCGGGATTACCAAACATAACTCCTATCTTCTCGCGCAACTGATTGATGAATATACAGGTGGTCTTTGTCTTACTTATGGCAGATGTCAACTTACGCAGAGCTTGCGACATAAGGCGTGCTTGAAGCCCCACTTTGTTGTCGCCCATTTCGCCCTCAATCTCGGCCTTGGGTGTCAGTGCCGCCACCGAGTCAATGACAATTATATCAATTGCCGACGAACGTATCAACTGCTCGGCAATCTCAAGCGCCTGCTCGCCACAGTCGGGTTGCGAAATAAGCAGATTGTCAATATCTACGCCCAATTTTTGCGCATAGAAGCGGTCGAACGCGTGCTCGGCATCTATTATCGCTGCAATTCCGCCCATTCTTTGAGCCTCGGCAATGGCGTGTATCGCAAGCGTGGTCTTACCCGAGGACTCGGGGCCATAAATCTCTATTATACGACCACGAGGATAACCTCCGACGCCAAGCGCGGCGTTTAAGCCCACCGAACCCGAGGGAATAACATCAACCTCCTCGAAATTATCGTCGCCCAACTTCATTATTGAGCCTTTGCCAAAGTTTTTTTCGATTTTATCCATCGCAGCTTGCAGCGCTTTCAGTTTCTCGGACGCTGCTATGTTCTGCACATCTTCTTTCTTTGCCATTTAAATTTTCTTATGCTGTTTATCCTGTTGTATATAATTGCTTTGGTATAAAGATGTGTAACCGCCAACTCTCTGATACAACGATGAGCGTGCAGCTACACGTCTTTATTTATAGTACATTGTATCAGAGCTCAAGGTCTTTGTCGAATTCCTCGTGCCAAGGCAGGCCTTGCTTATTGAGTTGTTCCATAAATGGATCGGGGTCGAATTGTTCTACGTTCCACACACCGGGCTTACGCCACAAACCTTTTACAAACATCATTGCTCCTATCATTGCAGGAACACCGGTTGTATAGCTTACACCCTGCATTCCGGTCTCTTTGTAAGCCTCTTGATGGCTGCAATTGTTGTAAACGTAGTATGTGCGCTCTTTTCCGTCTTTTACGCCGCGTATGCGACAGCCGATAGAGGTCTCGCCCTCGTAATTCTCGCCAAGGTCTTGAGGATTGGGAAGCACGGCCTTCAAGAATTGCAGAGGCACAATCTTTTGACCATTATAGTCAATTTCGTCAATACGTGCCATTCCAATGTTCTGAATTACGCGCAAGTGTGTAAGATACTCTTGTCCGAATGTCATCCAGAAACGTGCACGCTTTATTGTGGGGAAGTTCTTTGTAAGCGACTCAAGTTCCTCGTGGAACAACAGATACGACTCGCGCGGGCCTATATTGGGATAGGTAAGCGGCTTGTGAATTTCAAGTGCACCTGTCTCAATCCATTTACCATCCTCGTAGTAACGACCTTTTTGGGTAATCTCGCGAATGTTAATTTCGGGGTTGAAATTTGTAGCAAACGCCTTGTGGTGGTTGCCGGCATTGCAATCGACAATATCAAGATAGTGAATCTCGTCGAAATAGTGCTTAGCCGCATAAGCTGTATATACTCCACTCACTCCGGGGTCGAATCCGCAACCAAGAATTGCTGTCAGGCCGGCCTCTTTGAAGCGCTCGTGATAGGCCCACTGCCAGCTGTACTCGAAATGAGCCTCATCCTTAGGCTCATAGTTTGCTGTATCAAGATAATTTACTCCACACTGCAAGCAGGCCTCCATAATTGTAAGATCCTGATAAGGAAGAGCTACGTTAATAACAATCTCGGGTTTAAAACTGCTAAACAACGCTACAAGCTCCTCGACACTGTCAGCGTCAACGGCTGCTGTCTGAATTGAGGGGTTGCCAATTGCCTTTACTATTGCGTCGCACTTCGATTTTGTGCGGCTTGCAATCATAATCTCGGTAAAGACATCGCTGTTCTGAGCGACCTTAAAAGCGGCCACAGTGCCAACGCCACCTGCGCCAATGATTAAAACTTTTGCCATTTTCTTTTAAGATATTTAAAAATAACCAAATTAAAAAGCTGTTTAAACATATATGAATGGGCACTCCGACCGCATCATACATTATAAGATGCGAAGATAGCATAAAAGATGTGTAAAAACAAATTTAAAAAGGTTATTTTACACAATTAAACAAAAATAGATAACAGATTACACAGCAAAGCCGATTGTCAGAAACTGCCATATTGTCAGCCAAGATGACACACTCAAGCCTATCATTTTGCCATTTAAGACAGAAATACATTCCAAAAAGGGCAAAAAACCACATTGGCACGAACTTTGTAACTATATTAGTGTGGCGCACAAACAACACAACAAAAAACAGAACGAACAAAAGCGCACATTTATAAGTTGAATAAATTAAAAATTAAAATTAGAATATTATGGGAAAGATTATTGGAATTGACTTAGGAACAACAAACTCTTGTGTAGCAGTTTTCGAGGGCAACGAGCCCGTTGTTATCACCAACAGCGAGGGCAAGCGCACCACCCCTTCTATAGTATCGTTCGACGGTAACGGCGAGCGCAAAGTGGGCGACCCTGCAAAACGTCAGGCTATCACAAACCCCAAGCGCACCATTTTCTCAATCAAGCGTTTTATGGGTGAGAATTGGGCACAGGTGAGCAAAGAAATTTCACGCGTACCTTATACAGTAGTAAACGAGAACAATATGCCTCGTGTCGATATTGACGGCCGTCTTTACACACCGCAGGAGATTTCGGCAATGATACTTCAGAAGATGAAAAAAACTGCCGAGGATTATCTGGGACAGGAGGTTACCGAAGCTGTCATCACAGTACCCGCATATTTCAGTGACAGCCAGCGTCAAGCTACAAAAGAGGCTGGAATGATTGCAGGCCTCGATGTTAAGCGCATTGTAAACGAGCCTACTGCCGCAGCCCTTGCCTACGGTGTCGATAAAGCCAATAAAGATATGAAAATCGCGGTGTTCGACCTCGGTGGCGGTACATTCGATATTTCAATCCTTGAATTTGGCGGCGGCGTATTCGAGGTACTCTCGACAAACGGCGACACACACCTCGGTGGCGACGACTTTGACCAAGTAATCATCGACTGGCTGGCCGAGGAATTCAAGGCCGAAGAGGGAATGGATCTCAAACAAGACCCTATGGCACTTCAGCGTCTTAAAGAGGCTGCCGAGAAGGCTAAGATTGAGCTCTCTTCGACAACCTCGACCGAGATTAACCTCCCCTACATTACAGCAACAGCAACAGGCCCCAAGCACCTTGTAAAGACACTCACACGTGCAAAATTCGAGTCATTGGCTCACGGCCTCATCCAAGCCTGTCTGGAACCCTGCAAGAAGGCAATGAGCGACGCAGGCCTCAGCACAAGCGAAATTGACGAGGTAATCCTCGTAGGTGGTTCGAGCCGCATCCCCGCTGTTCAAAAACTCGTAGAAGACTACTTTGGCAAGGCTCCTTCTAAGGGCGTAAACCCCGACGAGGTTGTTGCAGTAGGTGCAGCAATTCAGGGCGCCATCCTTAACAAAGAAGAGGGTGTAAGCGACATTGTCCTTCTCGACGTTACCCCCCTGTCAATGGGTATTGAGACATTGGGCGGTGTAATGACAAAGCTCATCGACGCCAACAGCACTATCCCCTGCAAGCAGAGTCAGGTGTTCTCAACAGCCGCCGACAATCAGACCGAGGTAACAATCCACGTACTTCAGGGCGAGCGTCCTATGGCTGCACAGAACAAGTCAATCGGACAATTCAACCTCACAGGTATCGCCCCCGCACGTCGCGGCGTTCCCCAGATTGAGGTAACATTCGACATTGACGCCAACGGCATTCTGAAAGTATCGGCCAAAGACAAAGCCACAGGCAAGGAGCAGGCAATCCGCATCGAAGCGTCATCGGGCCTCAGCAAAGAGGAGATTGAGCGTATGAAAGCCGAGGCCGAGGCAAACGCCGATGCCGACAAGAAAGAGCGCGAGAAGGTTGACAAACTGAACGAGGCCGACTCAATGGTATTCCAGACCGAGAATCAGCTCAAAGAGCTTGGCGACAAGATTCCCGCCGACAAGAAAGCCCCCATCGAGGCCGCAGCTCAAAAACTGAAAGAGGCCCACAAAGCACAAGACATTGCTGCAATCGACGCAGCTATCGCCGAGCTCAATGCTGCTTGGCAGACAGCAAGCGCCGAGATGTACGCACAAAGCGGCGCACAGGGACAGCCCAATGCAGGCGGCACACAAAGCGGCCAGCAGCCCGGCGGAGACAATGTACAAGATGCCGAGTTCGAGGAAGTGAAGTAAATCCTTCATTAACATACATAAATAAGGGTGAAACTTGTTTTAAGTTTCACCCTTATTTATGTATAGCAACATATTCGCCGAAAGCAAAAAAAACAGACACTCTAAGCAGTTCTTATACAGAAAGAGACTTTACATCTGCACCACTTACTCAGAATCATCGTCATCCGATGCAGGTCTAAACTCGAAAGACAATTCTGCAAACGGAATATTACACTCCTCGAACAATCCGCAAAGGATATTTATTTTTGTATAAGTATTATTCTCTGTCCAAAGATAAATACCTGTATCTAATTTTTTACGCCAAGACTCCTCCGTGGTAGAAAAACCGGCTTTCTCATTGGCACACAACCATTCAATAGTCGAACGCCTCTGTTGCAGAATATATTCGCACACTTGAATCAGCATATCCTTCCACGTATTTACCGTATATCGCATACCATAGAAAGTATAAGCCTGTATCTTCTTACCCTTAAACTCAAAATCTTCATCATCCAAAGAAGCAGTCTCGGCCTCGCGTTTCAATGGTACAAAAGAGGTCGAGGGCATCGGCCATAATTTCATAAATACCTCATACAACTCTTTTTGTCGATGCAATAACTCATTCTCGGCCCATTGCGAGCACAATTTCACATAGTTATTCAATCTGAAAGCACTCTCCTTAAAACCCTTATCCATATCTCGTTTTTCAAGAAAAGTAAGATTACTATATTGCGAATTATATCCTGTAAGCGTCAGATTGGCCATCGTATGAAGATAATTCTGATGTATGCGCTCCCAGTCATCACCTAATGCCTTTTTCCATTTATCCGACAGTGTTTGCGGCATAATATGTTCTATGGTTATATTCTTACTGTTCAATTCTTTAACCACATCGTGCCGCTCATTATTATCTCTATTCTCCATACGTTCCAAAATAAACGCACGGGCGTTTACAGGCATCTTATACACCTGTCGGGTTGCAAAGTCCCTCTTAACCTCGGTATCTGTCGGGAAGGCCGCCGAACGTCCTTTCTTAAGCAAAGTATAAGTAAGAACATCAATATACGAGGGGACATCCTCGCCATTACCTTTTATATAATTCAGAACCTCCCTATGCAAAGTGGCAAACACCTTATTCATTGCATTGGATGGCAGATTGCATATAATGCGACGCGCCCAATAAGCCTCAACTATATCAAACACAGCATAAATCTCATCTGCCGATAGATAATTTTTCGATGCATAATCAAGAAACGCCATAAAGAACGGATAGGCAATTGTAGAGTCGAGTGTACGCAATTGAGCCAACTTGCGGTTCAATTTATCCGAACCGACCTTTGCATTATCTATCTGATTATAGATTTTTGCATAGTGGTACATATCCTCCAATAATTCGGCTTGCGCAACGCCATAATTCTCGGCATACTCCTTAAAGATAAAATAGATTTTATCCAATCGGCCTATTTTTCCTTGCTTCATTGTAAGATAGTCGCGCACAAATGACGATGGCTCGTACTTTGTAAACTCCTCTATCGGATTCCAATATTTGGAATACAATTCATCTTGCCGGGCCGGTGTAAGCGACATTAACAAATAGTTGCGTATCTTATCGGCCTCACTTAAATCAAGCCCGGTTGAGTTAAGGCTCTCGAAAATCAGTTGCGGGTCGTCATCCTCGTCGAGACGGATACTGATAACTTCAAGACGTTTAATAGCATCGAAAATATCGTCAAGCGTAAGCCCCGATTGCAGCAACCTATTATAGAAAAATTCATAATTTCGTGTAACATTCGATTCTTTAATATATTGTTCCTTGGGACGATAGAGCAATGCATCGAATGCCTGCATATCTTTCTTTATTGGTTTAAGCTTGACTTTACGTTCATCCTCTTGATACTCATCGACAAGATAGCGTTTAAAAATTTTCTCGGCCAATATATCGTCGGCAGCCTCAAGCAATCCCTCTTTCTTAGCATTCACCATAGCGATGAGCAACAGCGATACTGTTGTTATACGCTGTTGTCCATCAATTATATATCTATCTTCGGTTCCTTGCTGTATGCACGAGACTATACTACCAAAAAAGTGGCTTTTGCGATTACTATTGTGCAATTTCTGCAAATCATTAAATAGTTGTTCGCAATTTTCCTCTTTCCAATCGTAGTTGCGCTGATACAGAGGAATTATGAATCTTTTATCCGAACCATCGAAGAATTTTATCAATGGCTGAGCATCACCTTTCATTTTATACCTCTCCGACTTTGCATTTAACTTAGAAGCTGCTTAATTCTAAACAGTCTCTTATTCTATCTGACGACAATAAGGAACCCCTAAGAGGTCATAAATTTTCTTCAATCGAGGCAAGCGTTTTTTAAATTGCTCAAAATCCTTTTGCGAGGGCAGGCACCACTGAACCTCACTTGCAGCGCCCAATCGAGGCAGAAGCTGATAAAAAGCGTGTTCGGGGTAGGCAACCTGCTCAGTCCACAAATTGACCTGTGGCCCTAAAATCATTTTCTGCTGTTCAACTGTAAGACTATCGGGGATAAGCGGTTCAAAAGAATAGACCTTGCTTGCCGACACCAAATAACTGTCGGTTGTACGCGGCTGTTTACCATAATCCTTGAGCTGAGGGTGGTCGATGTAACTATACACATTAGGGCTCATAATAACTCGATGGCCTTGACGTGCAGCGGCAATTCCACCCTTTGTTCCGCGCCACGACATTATAATAGAAGTACCCGATAGGCCGCCTTCGAGAATCTCGTCCAAACCGATAATATCACGACCACGTTCTTTCATAAAGGCCTCTACCCCGCGGTTAATATAGCTCTGCAACTGATTCTCGGGTGTATGCTTACCGTCGTCCTTGAGGCCAAGTTCCTTAATCTTAGCCTGACACTTGGCACACTCTTTCCAACGATGCTTGGGACATTCGTCGCCGCCAATATGAATAAATTTCGAGGGGAAAACATCGCACAACTCACCAAGCACGGTTTTTAAGAAGGTCAGCGTCTCGGGGTTACCACCGCAAAGCACCTCGCGACTTACACCCCAATATGTGCGTACGGGATAAGAGCCTCCTTTACAACCGAGATTCGGAAATACGTGCAGAGCACTCTGCATATGTCCGGGAAGGTCAATCTCGGGCACTACATTTATATATCTCTCGGCTGCGTAACGCACAATCTCGCGACAATCGTCCTGTGTATAATATCCACCGTATGGAACGCCGTCGTAGATACCCGAATTTCCCGGGCCAATCACAGTCTGAGCACGCACACTACCCTTCAACGCCAATTGAGGATAAGCCTTAACCTCGAAACGCCATCCTTGATCCTCGGTCAGATGCCAATGAAATTGATTGCTTCCGTGCAGGGCCATTACATCAATGAATTTTTTGATAAAATCAACCGAGAAGAAGTGTCGTCCGCAATCGAGCAGCACGCCGCGATACTCGAAACGCGGCTCGTCCTGAATTTCCACAAAAGGCAGTTCCACTTTCTCGGCCGCACCCTTAACCACAGGCAACGCCTTGCGCAGCGTCTGCGCAGCACGGTAAAGGCCGACAGGCTCACGAGCAATGATTGTGATTCCTTTTTTATCGACCTTCAGAATATAGGCCTCTTTTTGCTGCTCGGTAATCTCGGAAGCATCAATTTTCTCGGGATAATCCAAACTGAGACGTATCGCCGCCTTTTTATCATTCGGAGTAAGCGCCAATTTCATTCCGGTTATCTCCTCGACCCACTCGCACAAAAATTGTACGTTACGATAAATCTCAGGACTGCTTGCGTCAAAAGCAACGCCTGCCCCCTTACATAAATTATACACGCGTGCCGAATCCATTTTCACCGACTTTGGCAAAGGAATAACGTCATAATCAGCACGTTGAGCATTAGCCACTGTACAAAAGAACAATAGCGAAACAACATAAAGAATAATACGTCTCATAAATTTTACTTATTTTAAATCAATTAGAATCTGTTTAATTTTCTAAATATAGTTTTTATATAGTAACTGTATCGTTTGCGAAGATAGCAACAATTAACAAAAAATAAAATATTTTATTTAGATGTTGTTTAATTTCTTATAAGAAGATATATCAAAGTTGCGATGTTTCTGTTTCGGCTTGTTTAAATTGTTTTTGTAATCTAAATTTAAAAACAGCCCGCTATCCTCGGCATTTATTGTAGTTAAATATATTCAGAAACAATTCTCAAATAATCGCTTCTTATAAACGAAAGTTATCCCCTCAAAAAATCAGCCTAAGATATGTTCCAAAAGCACCTTTGTGCCTATGGCAATCAGAATAATTCCGCCCCACAGCTCGGCACGCAGACGCTGCGCATAACGCTTGCCGAATTTTACACCAATAAGCAACCCCACAATAGACATAACAAACGATACAATTCCTATAATAACAAGCGGACACAAAAGATGCCTCGATGTGTGAATACCCATACACGAAAAAGAGATACCCACCGCAAAGGCATCAATACTCGTTGCAATTGCCATAGTAAAAATAACCTTTAACGAACGTGGATTAAAACTCTTATCCTCCTCGTCCTTAAACGATTCGAGCACCATTCGCACACCCAAAAACAACAATATTGCGAATGCAATCCAATGGTCGAAACTCTCAATAACACCTCGACAATAATCTGCGCCCAGCCATCCTAAAAGAGGATTAAACGCCTGAAAAAAGCCAAAGAAAAATGCCATTGTCAGCATCGGTCTCCACACGACACGTTTAAGAATAACACCACCTGCCAAGGAGACGGCAAAGCAATCCATCGCCAACGCAAAAGCCAATATCAAAGCCTCTAAGAAACTCATACTTACTCTATTTGAACAAGGTGCAAAAATAGTTTAATTTCATTGTACTTACAAATAAAATTCATACCTTTGCAACGACAAGCAAAAATGTACCACACACGCGGGGCTATTTGGTTTTGACAGCGGGTAGAAAAGGTACGTAAGCACGCAGTGCCTCGTCCGGTTTGCACTATAATCCGAGCCGTCAACAATTATCTGGCGAAAACAATTATGCTCTCGCTGCTTAATCGAAGTACAGTAGATTAGCTTTATCCCGATACAAGGTGTTGGGACGAGACATCATCCGGACGCAGTTGTTCCGAAGCAATCCGATACGGTGGTGCAGCAAACTCGGGACTAATCGTTGCAGGCCTCGATGCAACGGTGAAATTTTAGAGGATAAGGTATATGTTGGTTGTCGCGGTCTTGCATATACTCGAAAACCCCACCGATGACTAAGCGTGTAGAAAGCGTATGGTTTCCTCGTTTGGACGAGGGTTCGACTCCCTTTAGCTCTACATAAGAGACTTTCATTTGAAATAAAACTGCTTTTTAATCAAGAATAAAGCAGTTTTATTTTTTTGTATATAAAAATACAAGCCAAAAAAAAGAAAGCAATATTTTTAAGTAAAAAAAGACCAATAAAAAGAATTTCCGCCACACATTGTTGCATATTTCAATCTTTTTCACGAAATTTGCACCAAACACAAGTACAAAAAGTATGGCACTGACAGAAATTTTGGACAATATTTACCTAAAGAAGGTACCTCTACAAGGGTTTGCGACTATAAAATCGTCGTTACAACAGTTTGTGCAACACGCCTATCAGATTCAGTTCACCTCTATCTTTTGGTGTCTGAGTGGCGAGGCGCTTTTTACCATTGACGGGCAAAAGCATCGTTTCACTCCGGGGCAGATTATCATTTGCCCACGCGGTTCAAATATCTTATTATTAGACATTACAAGCGACTTTTCGGCACTGCTGTTAGGACTTTCCAAGCACATTTGGTTGGCCGCACGCAGCGCTATGAGCCCCGAGGAGATGCAGAATATAGAACGTCGTCCGTTAAAAGGTAATAACGCAATAGCAGCGCAAGTATTTGTACCCAACATCTTCCATCAGATAGAGATTATGGAGACACTCATCGTCGAGGAGCCCGAGCGTGCCGAATATTGCCGCAAAAACATTGCACTATCGGTCAACGCATTGCTGCTCTATATGCTGGAAATCAAGAACAAGAGCGAATTACTTGGCAAGGATAATATCAGCGAGAATAAAGACAAAATATTCCATAATTTCAGAGTTTTACTCACACAAAAATTCCGTGAAGAGCGCTCGGTGCAATATTATGCCGATAATTTAAAAATATCGACCCGACATCTTAACACAATCTGTCAGCGTGCATCCGGACAGAATGCCAAGGAGATTATCGACCAATATACTATTATTGAGTTGCAAGTAGCGCTTATGTACACCCATAAGAGTTTTCAAGAGCTTGTGAATGATTTTCATTTCCCCGATCAAAGCTATCTGAACAGATATTTCAAACGCCACACAGGCTACTCATTGTCAGAATTCAGAACAAACGGTGTTATGGTCGATTAGCCAACAAACGCACCCTGTCCGAGTCTCGGTTATAATAAAACAGAAGATTACAAAAAACAGAGGACAACTTTTCAGTTGTCCTCTCTTAGTAGCGGGGGAAGGGATCGAACCTCCGGCCTTTGGGTTATGAGCCCAAC
>CAYYEL010000008.1:0-40405 GCA_964470845.1 uncultured Bacteroidaceae bacterium
ATAGGGTCGGAGGATTGTGCATCGGGAAGGCTTTCTTGTGCCTTTGCGCTTGTAGTAGAGACTGTTGCAATAATCAATGCTATAATATATATTCTCATATTGTGTTTTTTTCTTGCTTAACAAGCGTCGCTGCCTTTTTGTTTGCGGTGCGTCGGGCTATTAAAATTGCTGTTGTAGCTGTATAGTCTCAATAAAAACTTTTTTTGTATAATTTAAATATCCTATAAGAAAAATAATCTATCTTTGTGCAGAGAGTTTCGCCATAGATTATGCCCTTTGCGGCAGCTATCGGTTAAATAAACGACAAACTATTAACACTAATGTATATGATTAAGAAAATTCTATTGGCAGCAATTGTGCTTCTTGCTGCACTTCCGACAGTGGCTCAGACCAATCTTCAGTTGCACTACGATTATGGTCGTCAGTCTTATGGCAAGGAACTTAAAGAGCGTCCCGAGCTTACATTTACAGTTGAGAATTTCTCAAGTTTTAATTATGGAATCTCTTCTTATTTCTTCCTCGATGCCAATCTTGCCAATAATAAGATGGTGGGAGCTTACACCGAGGTAAGCATTGACAAGAGTATATTTGATTATCCGGTGTCGGTGCACGTCGAGTACAATGGAGGCTTGCAGACTAATCTGAAAGGAAAGAACGGATACGCTTATAACGATGCTTATCTTGCGGGTATTGCTTTTCACGAGAATCAGGCGGGGGGCTCATTTACCTTGCAGTGTCTGTATCGCTATATGTGCGACCATCCGAGCGAGAAGGCGAGCTACCAGCTTACGGCTGTGTGGAACTATTATCTGTTCCAAGGATTTGTGTCGTTCAACGGATTTATGGACGTGTGGCGCGATAAAGAGGTCGAGGGCGATATTGTCTTTCTGTCCGAGCCTCAGTTGTGGCTTAATCTGAATCGCTTTATCAGTGGGTTGAACCTGAGTGTAGGTGGAGAGTTGGAGATTAGTTACAACTATTTACAATTTAACGATGGCTCGCGCATAAAGGAGAACCGTTTGGGCGTTTGTCCTACGATTGCAGCAAAATGGACATTCTAAAATGTTTGAATATAGAATCGAGGCCTAAAAATTATTGATTTTTAGGCCTCGATTCTATATTTTGGTGTGCAGTAGTTGCTTTTTTATCGCATCAGTGCCAGTTGCTCGTCGGTAAGCGATACCGAATTTATGCAACTGAGATTGCGCATCAACTGCTCGACCGAACTTGCCCCAATGAGTGTCGATGTAACGCCCTTTTGTGCAAGAATCCACGTAAGGGCCGTTTGTGCCATATTCTCGTTGCGACTATCGGCTATGCTCTTGAGTGTGTGCAGATACTCCATAAGCTCGGGGGTGAGGCGCTCGGGAGTGAGGGTGCGTGCGCGGGACATACGCGAGCCTTGTGGAATATTGTTCAGATAGCGCTCGGTGAGCAGTCCTTGTGCAAGGGGCGAGAATGAGATAAAGCCCACTCCCTTACGATTGCAAAAATCCAATATCCCTTCGTCTTGAGGGGCGCGGTCTAAAAGATTCAGGCGTCCTTGGTAGATGAGCAGTGGAACGTCGCGCTCTTTCAGATAGTCGTAGGCAAATTCAAGTGCTTCGAGCGGCCAGCGGGATATTCCTGCGTAAAGGGCTTTTCCCGAGCGCACAATATCGACTATCGCTTGCAGTGTCTCTTCGAGTGGGGTGTGCGGGTCGTAGCGGTGGCTGTAAAAAAGGTCAACGTACTCAATCTTCATACGGCGGAGGCTCTGTTCGAGGCTGGCGATAAGATATTTACGCGAGCCCCAATTGCCGTAAGGCCCCTCCCACATATCGTAACCGGCTTTTGTGCTGATAAACATTTCGTCGCGGTAGGGGCGAAAATCACGTTCCATAATCGTGCCGAAGGTCTCCTCGGCAGTGCCGTAGGGTGGCCCGTAATTGTTGGCAAGGTCGAAGTGGGTTACGCCATTGTCGAAGGCGCAGTGCAGGATGCTGCGGCTGCGCTCCATAGGGTCGGTTGCACCGAAATTGTGCCACAGCCCAAGGCTCACTTTGGGTAGTAGTATGCCGCTGTGTCCGCAGCGACGGTACATTGTGTCGCTGTTATTGTATCGGCCGAATGCTGCTGTGTATTTATCTTGTTCCGACATTCTTAGATGCTGTTTAGATTTCTTATAAAAAGATATATCATAGCCCGAGCAAAACAGCCTTTTAATTTTTCTTGTTTCCTAAAATTTCGCGTACAGGGGTGTCGAGTATGGGGCTGTTGCTGTTGTTTATAATCTCTTGCCACAGTGTCGCAAGATTCGGGTTGTTGTGAATCTCGCTCAGTGTCGAAATTACATCGCTGTTGCGCCCGGCATTGTCGAGGTCGGCGAGCAGTTGACGTACGGTGCGTCCGCAGTAGCGCTTGCTCAGATAAAGTGTTTCACCTTTTCCGCCGAAAATTACTCGTTTGTGGCGCAGATGTTGTATAATATGCTGTGTCAGATGTGCGGGTAGTGCATACTCTTTTTGAGCATTGGCCGCAAGCGCGTCGGCGTCGAAATGACTTGAGAATGGGTGTACAGCCTCGATGCGCTCTATTATAAGCATACAAAGGAATTTGTGGTAGTAATTGTTTATGCCTTTATACTCATTTTCGTCCTCTTGCTTGTCGGCATTTTGTAGAAAATAGTTCCATTTTGAACCTGCCAAGCATACAGTCCACGAAAAATATATTAAAAGCACAAATATCATAAGGCTGGCAAGGTCGCCGTATATACTGCGGTAGTTGAACGACGATATTATGTAGTAACTGAAATACTGCATAAGCGCAAAAATAAGTCCGCAGGCTATTGCCGAAAATGCTGCGTATTTTGTTTCGACGGTGGTGTTGGGAATTAGCTTATATGCGGCCAACAACAGCAGAATGTAGGTCGATACGGATACTATAAGTACATTTATCTCTTTTATTATGGTGTCGTTGAAAATGGACGATAAGCTCCACCACAGTGCAAGAGCCATAATTATGGCAAAGGGAAGCACCAGCACAAAGGCAAAGGTTTTTAACTGTTTTTTGAAATTGCGGGGCTTCTCGTTCCACAGCATATTGAACGTGGCATCTATTGTGCGGAATATAGAAAATACCGAGTAGAGCAGCAGGGCAAGGCCTATTCCGACACCTAACCACATTGTTACTTTCGTGTTGCTCAGATAGCTGTCTGCGTATGATATAAGCCCATCCGAGATTGCTTCTTGCCCTTGAAGAAAGTTACGCACCATTTCTAAAAATATTTCGTCGTACCCAAGACCTTTGGCTATTGCAGTCATCAATGCCATCACAGGTACGATGGCAAAGAGTGTGTGATAGGTGAGTGCCGCCGATGCAAGCTGTAAACTTCCGGAACAATCGACTAATTTGATGAGCGACCACGATATTCGATGGCGGCTCATCTGCCTGTAGTACATTACGAAGCATCGTTTCGTAATACGTTTGAGCTTGTTGTATATTTTTGTTATCCAGTGCATAATATGTTTTTCTTCTTATTGCAGGTACATTCCTATCTTACCGCTAATCTGCAAGAGTGATATTTCGCATATTTTGGTGTTGTACTCGGCGTCGAGCAGACGGTCTTGTGCATCGAGCAGGCTCTTTTGTGCTTCGCGCATCTCAATTCCCGAGAGGTTGCCCAAAAGGTAGCGCTCGTGTGCAATATCGTAATTTTCGACTGCTGCAACTACATTCTGACGCTCAAGGCTTAACAGACGGCGGTTGTTCTCGTAGGCCTGCCACAATTCGTTTATGTCGGCATAGAGTGTCAGCTCAAGATTTTGTCGCTCAAGCTCGGCGTTGTTTATGGCAAGTTTGGCATTCTTGCGTTGACGGCTGCGTTTGCCATCGAACAGATTAAAGCCTATTGTAACGCCAAAGTCGGCACCCCATTCACTGCGCTCTCTGTTGGCGTTTATCTCGTAACGATTGTGAGTGTAGCCATAGCTTGCATTAAGACGCATATAGGGGTAGTCGCGCGATTTTATGCTTTTGTAGTCAATCTCGGCCAAACGCTGCTCTTGCGACGATACAATCAGCTCGGCATTATTTGCAAGGGTGGCTTGCCACAATTCATCGAAGCTGAGAGATATGTCGCTGTATATAACGGTGTCTTTCATATAAAGATAGGTATCGACGTTACTCTCGCCCATTAGCTCGTGCAGACGTATGCGCGAGGTCGAGAGGCGCTCGAATTGCTTGACACTCTCGGCGCTGTCGGCATTAAAATCGACACGTGCCTGCAAAAGGTCGAGACGCGAGTTGTTTCCAATTACGTACCTGTCTTGTACTATGCGCAGACGTTCGCGTGATAGCTTTACTGCGTAGTTGAGGTTGTTCATACGCAGCAGTTGCTTAATGAAATTGTAGTACTCGGATGTAAATGCGGCGATAAAATCTTCAATGGCAATGCGTGTCTGTGTCTGACTTATCAGATGAAGCTCTTTGAGACGGTTGTAGTCGGCCTGCATCTTGAAGCCGTCGAATACAGTCCATTGAAGGTCTATCGCTCCGCGCAGTGTGTGGTCGGTTATGTTACGTTCGCTTGTGGTGCTGCCTGTGGCACGCGAGGTAACGTCGGTATTGTCGAGTGTACCGCTGTAACCGGCTGTAAGGCTTGCCGAGGGCAACATTCCGGCGTTGGCTGCTCCCGAGTTGTTCTTGGCTATGCTCTCTTGATTGCGTATAATGCGCAGAGAGTAGTTATTCTCTAATCCGCGTTCGAGGCACTCTTTCAGACTGTTGAATTGTTGTGCTTCTACGACAAGAGAGCACAATAATAGTGCGGTTGCAAATACTATCTTTTTCATTCTTTGTTACTGTTGGCAAGGTTGGTCGATACGTATGAGTATATTGCTGGTACAATGTACATTGTGAGCAGTGTCGAAATAATCATTCCGCCTACTACGGCTGTACCCATTGCTATGCGTCCGTTACAGCCCTCGCCCGAGGCGAACATAAGGGGCATAAGGCCCAGCACGGTCGAGGCGCTGGTCATTAGAATGGGGCGCAGACGTTGGATGGATGCTTCGCGTATAGCTTCGTCTTTTTCGATGCCGTTCTTTTGACGTTGGTTGGCAAATTCGACAATGAGAATGCCGTTCTTTGCTACAAGGCCAACCAGCATTATTATTCCAATCTGGCTGAAAATGTTCATCGTCTGGTCGCCGAGGAGCATAAATATTAGTGCTCCGCACACAGCAAGAGGCACTGTGAGCATAATCACAAACGGGTCTTTGAAACTCTCGAACTGTGCAGCCAAAATAAGGTAAATGAGCAGCAGGGCAAGAGCAAAGGCAAAGAACAGGCTCGACGAGCTTTCGCGGAACTCGCGCGAGTCGCCTGTGAGGGCTGTGCGGAACGAGTCGTCGAGGGTCTCTTTTGCTATCTTGTCCATCTGGTCGAGGCCGTCGCCAATGGTTTTTCCTTCGGCAAGGCCGGCCGAGACTGTGGCCGACACGAAACGGTTGTAACGATAGAGCTTGGGCGGTGCGATGCTTTCGATAAGATCGACAAGGTTCTCCATCTGTATCATTTCGCCTTTGTTACTGCGCACATATATGGCTTTTAGATTCGAGGGGGCGTTACGCTGTTGACGGTTAATCTCGCCAACAATTTCATATTGCTTGCCGTTGAGATAAAGATAACCCATACGCTGTCCGCTGAGGCCGTATTGCAGTGTTTGTGCTATGTCTTTTGTACTCACTCCCATAATGTTGGCCTTTTCGCGGTTAATATCGACCTGAATTTCGGGCTTGCTGAACTTTAGGTCAACGTCGGCCATTTGGAACGTGGGGTTGTCGTAAACTTTGTTCAAGAATGCGGGGAGCACTTCTTGTAATTTTTCGAGGTTGGTTGCTTGAATTACATATTGTACGGGCATTCCTCCGCGGCGGCTACCGAAGGTTGATTGTTGTTGCACAAAGGCGCGTGCGTCGGTCTTGCTGCGGACGGCCTTTGAGAGGCGCTCGGCAACCTGCATCTGCGAGTAGTCGCGTTCTTTAAGGTCTTTGAGGGTGATTTGTACGTTACCCGAACCGCTTGATACACGCGCTGTTATAAAGGCTGCGTCGGGTACAATGGAGTCGGCCAGACGGTTAATCTCCTCGGTGTAGTCGCGCATATATTCGTAGGTTACACCCTCGGCGCCCATCGTGCGTATTGTGATGCTTGAGCGGTCTTCCAACGGTGCCATCTCGGCAGGTATTGTGTTCCACAGCCAACCGCAACCAATAAAGGCTATTATCATAATTATTATGGCGACGTAACGATTCCTTAGGAAAAAGTCGAGGCTTTGGGCGTAGTAACGGTTCATCCCCTCGAAGAATGGTTCGGTCTTATTGTAGAACCAACTCTGCTCCTTGCGGCGTTTGAGGAGTTTGGTAGCAAGCATCGGGGTGATGGTCAGAGCGGCAAATGATGAGATTATCACCGAGCCGGCAACCACGAAACTAAATTCCCTGAAAAGGCGGCCGGTTGTTCCTTCCATAAACACAATGGGCAGGAACACGGCAAGCAGCGTAACGGTGGTTGATATTACGGCAAAGAAAATTTCCTTTGCTCCCTCGATGCCGGCAGCTATTGGGCGCATTCCTCGCTCGATGCGTATGTATATATTCTCGGTCATTACAATAGCGTCATCGACCACAAGGCCCACCGATAGGACGATGGCAAGCATCGAAAGGACATTTATTGAAAAGTCGAGCACATACATAATAAAGAATGCTCCGATTAGTGATACCGGAATAACGATGCAGGGCACGAGGGTAACGCGCCAGTCGCGCAGGAATAAGAAGATGATTATGATAACAAGCACAAATGCTTCATAGACAGTGCTCTTAACCTCGTCGATTGAGGCACGGATGAATTTTGTGTTGTCGAATCCATATTTGTAGTTAACATCCTCGGGGAGGTCTTTCTTCATCTTCTCCATACGTTCATAGACGGCCTCGGCAATGTTTATGTGGTTGGCACCGGGTTGCGGTACAACAACTACACCCACCATAGGAACGCCGTTCATTTTCATATAGCTTTTGAGGTCGCGGGCGCTGAGCTCGGCGTGTCCAATATCGCTGAAGTGTACCACGCGTCCGTTATTCTCCTTGATAATTAGGTTGTTGAATTCCTCGGTGGTGCTCATAAGACCTAATGTTCGAATGGCAAGCTCGATGTTGTCGCCCTCTATGCTGCCCGAGGGAAGCTCGATGTTTTCGGCGTCAAGGGCATTTTTTACGTCCATTGGTGTGATGCCGTAGCCGGCCATTCTTATAGGGTCGAGCCACAAGCGCATACAGTAGCGCTTCTCGCCCCATATTGATACGCTGCTCACCTCGGGGATTGTTTGTAATTGCTCTTTTACGGTGAGGTCGGCAATTTCGCTTAATTCGAGCAGTGAGCGCTTCTCGCTTTGTATGGCCACCATAAGGATTGGGGTGGCGTCGGCATCGGCTTTTGATACCGTGGGTGGGTCGCAGTCGCGTGGCAGATAGCGTTGGGCGCGTGATACTTTGTCGCGCACGTCGTTGGCGGCTGTCTCAAGATCGACCGATAGCTCAAACTCGACGGTGATGCGGCTGCTTCCCTGTTGGCTGACGCTGGTGAGGGAACGTATGCCCGGAATTCCGTTGATGTTCTGTTCCAATGGCTCGGTTATCTGGTTCTCTATTACGTCGGCGTTTGCTCCTGCATAAGAGCAAGATACCGATATTATGGGATTATCGACCGATGGATATTCGCGCACTCCAAGGCTTATGTATCCTACTGCACCAAACAGCAGTATAATAAGCGTTAGTACGGTTGCAAGTACCGGACGACGTATGCTTAATTCTGAAATGTTCATACCTGTTTTCTTTGTGTGTTATTTTACCTCGTCGAGTACAACACGCTGGTCGGTGCGTAATTGCATTGTTCCGGTTGTTATTACTGTATCGCCTACTTGTAGGCCTTGTACAACCTGTACGTGCGACTCGCTGCGCAGTCCTTTTTTTATCTCAACGGGCTGTGCTTTTCCGTTCTTGTATAGGAACACTTTGTCGATGCCCATCTCGGATACGATTGCTTCGCTGGGTACTGAAATTGTACTCTTGAATGTTTGTGTGGTAAGGGTTATATTGGCAAAGCGACCCGGGTACAGGCGTCCGTCGCTGTTGTCGTATATTGCGCGGACGGTGAACGAACGTGTGTCGTTGTGAATGTGTGAGTCGATTGCATAAATCTCGGCGGTGCGTTCCTCAAGGTCGCCCACGGCAAAGAATTTTACCTGTGTGCCGGTTTTTATAATGCCTGCGTAGCGCTCGGGAATTGCAAATTCAAGCTTCAGACGGTTAATCTTTGTGAGCTTGGCAATTGTGGTGGTAGATGATGCGTAGCTTCCCACACTCATCTGTCTGAGGCCGATTACTCCGCTAAAAGGTGCGCGAAGCTCGGTTTGTGCAATCTTGGATTTTACTCCGTCAATTTCGGCTTGCAGAATGGCAAGGCTTGTTTGGGCCTCTTGAAAAGCCTCTTGAGAGACTGCCTCTTTTTCGAGCAGCACATTCTGACGGTGCATACGGTCGGTGTAGAGTTTGAGCTGCGATTCGAGTTTGCGAAGCTCGGCTTGTAGGGGAGCATCGTTTATTTTAGCCAAAAGCTCACCGGCGACAACCTGCGAGCCCTCTTTGAAAAATATGTCGGTAATTTTTCCCGATGTCTCAAATGAGAGGTCAACCTCTTCGTCGGGAATAAAACTACCGCTTACGGGATACTCGTCCGAGAGTGAGGTCTCTTTGAGAATCACTGCTTTTACATTTAACTCTCTACTCTGCTTGCCTTTTGCTTGTGCAGGAGCTTCTTTAAGCTCTTCGTTTACTTGTGGGGTAAAAGTGTTGATGCCCATATATATGGCTCCGGCCACAATAACACCGACAATTCCCCATTTGACAAATTTATTCATTCTGTTTATCTTATTTTGTATATTATCTGAAAAATACTATTTATCTCGACGTGATTATTTTTTAATATAATCTGTTTTTTATAGGATTGGTGATATTATTAAATTCTCTGCGAAAATAAGAAATTTTTACCAAAAACAATGACGGGTAGGGCTTTTAAATTTTGCATAGATATGTTTTATTTTATTTTGACCGATTTTTCTGTCAGTTGTGTGTCAGATACAGGGCGTTGGTGTGTCAAAATGGCGCACTTTGTCGGATTTTTTATTGTTTTTTTAATTTCTTTGGCGCAAAAAACAAATTGGCACGCTTTTGGTTATAATGTTTATGTGTCATGTTATGTGGCACAGTTTCTAAATAAACAATAGTTAAAACGTAAAAAAATAAAAAACACAATTATGAACATTAAACCTTTGGCAGATAGAGTACTCATACTGCCTATGGCAGCAGAGGAAAAGACAATCGGTGGCATTATAATCCCCGATACAGCAAAAGAGAAACCCCTTCAGGGCAAGGTTGTTGCAGTTGGTAACGGTACAAAAGACGAGGAGATGGTTATTGCCGTTGGCGACCACGTACTCTACGGAAAATATGCAGGTACCGAGCTTGAACTTGAGGGCGAGAAGTACCTCATTATGCGTCAGAGCGACGTGCTTGCTATAATGGGATAAGTAAAGTGTGTAATTGAAAAAATAGAGAAAAATGGCAAAAGAGATTCTTTTTAATATGGATGCTCGCGACCAGCTTAAGAAAGGTGTCGATGAGCTTGCAAATGCAGTGAAGGTTACATTGGGCCCGAAAGGTCGCAATGTTATTATAGAGAAGAAATTTGGTGCACCTCAGATAACAAAGGACGGTGTTTCGGTAGCTAAGGAGATTGAGCTCGACGATGCTTATATGAATACCGGTGCACAGCTTGTAAAATCGGTTGCCTCAAAGACCGGTGATGATGCAGGTGATGGTACAACAACAGCGACTGTGCTTGCACAGGCTATTATCACACAGGGACTGCGCAACGTAACCGCCGGCGCCAATCCTATGGATCTTAAACGTGGAATCGATAAGGCTGTTTCTAAGATTGTCGAGTCGATAAAGGCTCAGAGCGAGGAGGTTGGTGCCGACTATGATAAGATTGAGCAGGTTGCCACAATTTCGGCTAACAACGACAGCGAGATTGGCAAACTCATTGCCGATGCGATGCGCAAGGTATCAAAGGATGGTGTAATTACCATTGAAGAGGCCAAGAGCCGTGATACTACTATCGGTGTAGTCGAGGGTATGCAATTCGACCGTGGTTATCTGTCGGCCTATTTTATCACAGATACCGAGAAGATGGAGTGTCAAATGGAGAATCCTTATGTACTCATCTACGATAAGAAGATTACAAATCTCAAGGATATGCTCCCCATTCTTGAGCCCGCCGTACAGACAGGCCGTCCTCTGTTGATAATCGCCGAGGATGTAGAGAGTGAGGCTCTTACAACATTAGTTGTGAACCGTTTGCGCACTCAACTGAAGATTTGTGCCGTGAAAGCTCCGGGCTTTGGCGATCGTCGTAAGGATATGCTTGAGGATATTGCTACACTCACCGGTGGTATTGTTATCAGCGAGGAGAAGGGCATCAAACTCGAACAGGCTACACTCGAAATGCTTGGCTCTTGTGGAAAAATCACTGTAAGCAAGGATAATACAACAATTGTCGATGGCAATGGTAATAAGGATGCTATTGCACAGCGTGTAGCACAGATTAAGGCTCAGATTGCAACAACTAAGAGCGACTATGATAAGGAGAAACTTCAGGAGCGTCTGGCCAAGCTTGCCGGCGGCGTTGCGGTACTCTACGTGGGTGCGGCATCTGAGGTTGAGATGAAGGAGAAAAAAGACCGCGTCGATGATGCTCTGTGCGCAACACGTGCAGCTATCGAGGAGGGTATTGTTCCCGGTGGCGGTGTAACATATATCCGTGCTATTGATTCTCTTGAGGGTCTTGAGGTTGTCAACGACGACGAAAAGACTGGTGTCGAGATTGTTAAGCGTGCTATCGAAGAGCCTCTGCGTCAGATTGTTGCAAATGCAGGAAAAGAAGGTGCAGTGGTTGTACAGAAGGTGCGTGAGGGTAGTGGCGACTATGGTTACAATGCTCGTACCGACGTATATGAGAATCTTTTTGCAGCCGGTGTGGTTGATCCTGCCAAGGTAACTCGTGTGGCTCTTGAGAATGCAGCCTCTATCGCGGGAATGTTCCTGACAACAGAGTGCGTGATTGTCGAGAAGAAAGAGGATAAGCCCGAGCTTCCCATGGGTGCTCCCGGAATGGGCGGAATGGGCGGTATGATGTAATAATACGGTTTCTAAGGTAATTTTTAAATATTGAGTGTCGTGTCTGCAACAAATGGTGCAGACACGATTTTTTTGTACGTTTATTATGCGTTTTTTTGCAGTGTCCGAGGAAATGGGTAATTTTGTCGAAAATTTGATTAAAATGACTGATACTCGCAATATTGAGATAGCCGAATATGATTATGCGTTGCCCGATGAGAGGATAGCAAAATATCCGTTGGCACAACGCGATGGTTCGAAACTGCTTCTGTACAAGGGTGGCTGTGTGTCGCAAGATACTTTTTGTAATCTTCCCGACTACATTCCGGCTCGCTCGCTGATGGTTTTTAATAACACCAAGGTTATTCAGGCGCGTTTGCGTTTCAAAAAAGAGACAGGGGCGACTATTGAGATTTTTTGCCTTGAGCCCGAAACTCCCAACGACTATCAATTGATTTTTCAACAGACTGCCGAGTGTACGTGGCAGTGTCTTGTGGGAAACTCGGCTCGATGGAAAAGTGGAAGGCTTGAGCAGATGTTCGTGATAAACGGATGCGAGGTGAGGTTGTGGGCCGAGCGACTGAGTGCAGGGGCGGTGAACAGCGTGCGATTTACGTGGGACGGCGGATACTCTTTTGCCGAGATTCTTGAGGCGGCAGGCGAATTGCCCATCCCTCCTTATCTTAATCGTCGAACCGAGGAGAAGGATAAAGAGACTTATCAGACAGTCTATTCCAAGATAAAAGGGTCGGTGGCTGCTCCCACCGCAGGATTACATTTTACATCGAGTGTTATGGATGCGCTGAGCGCCAAGGGGGTGGCTCTCGAAGAGGTAACGCTGCACGTCGGTGCGGGTACTTTTAAGCCGGTAAAGAGCGACTCGATAGGCGAGCACACTATGCACGAGGAGTATATCGAGGTTACATTGTCGCTTGTCGAGGCGCTTATAGCTGCCGAGGGACGTACTGTGGTGGCCGTTGGAACAACGTCAGTGCGTACACTTGAGAGCCTCTATTTTTTAGGTGAGGCGGTGAGTGAGAATCCCGATATTGCAGCCGATGAACTTTTTGTGTCGCAGTGGTTGCCCTACGAGCGTCAGCACACTCTGTCGGCAACTGAGGCGCTTGAGGCTCTTGCCCGGTATATGAGACGCAATGCTATGGAGCGTCTGCACACATATACGCAGATAATAATAGCTCCGGGCTATCGATACAATATTGTAAAGGCAATAGTAACGAATTTTCATCAACCTAAAAGTACGTTGTTGTTGCTTGTATCGGCATTTGTGGGCGGCGACTGGAGACGTATTTACGACTATGCTCTTGCCAATGACTTTCGCTTCTTGAGCTATGGCGACAGCTCGTTGCTTGTTCCGTAATCGGCCTATTTTAGAGATTTAAACAACTTCTTAAAACACTTTGCCATTTGTAATGTTTTACTATTGATAATTAAATAGTAAAATGTTGCGCATACTGTTAATGGCGATTTTTGTGCTGCTTGCAGCTTGCAGCACCGGCGACACTGCTTCGGATATTGTCGCGCACCGTTATTTTACTATCGGCGAGCCTGTGTTGCACACAAAGCGCACACTGCTCGAATTTTCTCCCAATAGCTTCGGAGGCGAAATCACAATAGGCCCGGTTGAACTTATAGGTAACGGTATTCTGCACATTGGTGCGGCCGATTATCGTCCCATTGATAATCACGTGCGCTCTGTGCGCATTGTAGATACTCATAATATGCGCTCGCCGCTTCTTATTGAGGCTCAATTTGCACCCGATGATTCACTTACATTGCTTATGAATTTCTCTTATACTCAACAAGATGACAGTGTGATTGAACTTGTCAGCGGCACATTGCACATTCCGCTTGAGAACGACAGTGTGGCTCTTTTTCATAAACTGCAATTGCAGGGACAGCCTTTTTATGAAGCAGAGCCTCGTCAAGGCTGTTCGCAACAGCTTATGCTCGACCTCGATTATTTGCTTATGTGATTACTTATTTGTACTTTTGCACTAATGCACAGTATAGCGGATGATGAGCCGAGGAATGTGCTTGTTTAATTCTTATGCCACCGGTATTCTGTATCTGTGTAAGATAAATTGTTTTTATAAAGGTGTAAAAGATGCGAAGTGATAATAATTCCGAGATTTTTCCCATTGTCGATGAAGAAGGCAATACAATAGGACGCGCTACTCGTGGCGAGTGCCACAGTGGCAGTAAATTATTGCATCCGGTGGTTCATCTTCACCTGTTCGATAGCAAAGGGCGAATATATCTGCAACAGCGTCCTATGTGGAAGGATATTCAGCCGGGGCGATGGGACACAGCCGTAGGCGGGCACATCGACTATGGCGAGAGCGTAGATGAGGCGCTTGTGCGCGAGGTGCGCGAGGAACTTGGTATTGAGACTTTTGAACCACGTTTCCTCTTGCGCTATAATTTCGAGAGCGAGTGCGAACGTGAGCAGGTGAACGTCTTTACTGCTGTTTATGACGGCACGGTGCATCCAAGCGACGAGCTCGACGGCGGTCGATTTTGGACTATTGACGAGGTGCAAGAGGCTGTGGGCAAAGATATTCTGACACCAAATTTTGAGCAAGAGTTTCAAAGGTTTAAAAATCTTTTGGAAATTTAAACCGAACTTATCGAGGCTTTGATATATCTTTTTATAAAGAAATTTGAAACAGCTTCTTAAATTGTAAACATAATTATTAAAGATGAAGATAGGAGATAAAGTACGCTTCATACACGAGACGGGTGGGGGCGTTGTTACCCGATTCAAGGGAAAAGATACAGTATTTGTCGAGGGCGAGGATGGTTTTGAAATTCCTATGCCGATAAACGAGTGTGTTGCTGTCGATACAAACGAATATAATTTTCAGAAAAAGACACTGACGCCTAAGGACGAACCCAAAAAGACAATGCGTCCCACAGTTGCGCGAGTAGAGCCCGAGCCCGAAACAGAGCCGATTGTTACTTTTCGGCCTATGGAGCGCCCCGGCGGCGAGCGTCTGAATATTTCGTTGGCCTTTCTGCCGATGGACGAAAAATCGCTCTCAAACTCGCGCTTCGAGGCCTATATAATCAACGAGAGTAACTATTGGGTCTATTTTACATACTCGGTGGTCGAGGGACGCAGTTGGCGAGTGCGTGCCAATGGCCTTTTAGAGCCCGATTCCAAATTGTTCCTCGAAGAGTTTGGTCGCGACGAACTTAACGAAATGGAGCGTGTGGCTGTACAGCTATTGCCGTTCAAGCAAGATAAGGCATTTGCTCCAAAGGCGGCAATGAGTATCGAACGGCGCATCGACACTGTTAAATTCTATAAATTGCATCTGTTCAAAGAGAATCCCTATTTCGACGAGGGGGCGCTCATCTACGAAATTGTCTCGGACGATAAGCCCGTGAAAGAGGTTTTTACCGATGCGGGCGAGATTCAACGCATTATTCTCGAAAAAAAGAGAGCCGATGAGCCTCGGCGCTCGGCACAGCCTGTAAAGCTGCCTAAAGAGAGCGATATTTTAGAAGTTGACCTACACGCCGATTCTCTTTTTGAGACTACTGCCGGGCTCACTCCGTTTGATATTCTGAACCATCAATTAGATGTTGTACGTACAACTATAAATGCCCACATAAGGGAGAAAGGTAAAAAGATTGTCTTTATACACGGAAAGGGCGAAGGGGTATTGCGCAATGCTATTATGCAGGAACTTAAACGTAAATATCCGCGCTGCCTCTCGCAGGATGCATCGTTTCAAAAGTATGGCTTCGGAGCTACAATGGTGATTATAAAATAGCAGAAACGCAGAGTATTTACTCTGCGTTTCTGCTATTTTTAAAAAGCTATCATTGCGCCGGCCGAGAGTGAACGGAATTTCGGGCCATAATTTGTGTCGAGTACATCCATTGGCGAGTATTTTATATAGAAAGCTATCGGACTTATTTTAAGCTCGCCTTTAAAATCTACGGTAACGGCTCTTTGGTGTATATTGTTGTTTCTTTCTTTTACACCTTCGCGATTGTCTCCGTCAACCAATGTGTAGCGGGTTTTTAATGAGCCGCTGGTGTTGAAATTGACAACGGGGCCGGCTGCAATAGATACATTGCCGAAAAGGCGCTGACGCAGCATAAGGTCGAGTGTAAGGCTGAATACTTTAAGGCGCGAGAAGTTAATCTCGGCATTATCGGGATAGTCGCCCAAGATTATGTCGCTTCCACTCTTTATGAAGCGTTTGTGGCCTCGCATACGATAGTTACGCCAATCGACGCCGAATCCCATTGTAAGAGCTGTGTTTCTTGTAGGTGCATATTCCCATTGAAAAAGGTTGTTCAAGAATATCTCGAATCCTCCGTTTGTCATATCAATGTCCATTCTCGGGGCTTGTGATGTTGCACCCACTACGCCCAGACCAAACTGAAGGTTACTTAATATATTGAATGAGAAGCGAGCTTGTTTGTAGCGTTGTTGGCTGCTTGTATTCTTCTTGTCAATGAACGGTATGTTGAAGTCCCAATTTTTGTTCTTCTCGCTCATTATTGAGGTGTTATTGCCCTGTGAGTAGCCTTTGCGTATGGAGTAAACGTAGTTGTCGTTGCCTTCCTTTCCGTGTACCTCTACATTTATATAGCCTCGTCCGTCGGTAATGCGCACTTCGTTGGCTTTTTTTATTATTATTGTGCTGTCGCTCTTTTGTGCATCGGATATATTATCGCCCGAGGCTGTTGTGTACTGTGTATAGAGGCTCTCTTTGTCGATGTGGTTTTGTGCGCTTGCCGTAAGTGTGGCACTGAGTAGCGCTGCTGTAATTAGAATTTGTCTCATAATATTTATTGTTTTTATTTTTTATCGGAATGTCTTTTTTAACTCTTCGAGGGTGGCGTACCCCTCCATATATACTACTGTTACTTCGTCGGGCTCGTTGCTGCGTAGCGAACTGTTGCGGTAGAATAGGTAACGGTATTTGTTGTCTTTGGGCTCGAAAAGGAAAAAGCCATAGTATAGGCGACCGTCTATATAGCCGCACTCTTTGTCTATTGTTTTTTGTGCGTCTTTGTTTACTATCTGCTCAATTTCGCTATATAGGCGGCTGTCGCCTGTGGTTATACTGCGGAAAAGGGTTAGATTGTAGGGCTTTAGGGCGCGTCCCGATATGTGGCTGGCCGAGAATTTTAGTTTCCATTCTCCCTTGCCCTCGAACAATTGGTGTACTGCGAGGCCTTTTTGCGCATTTGCACATAGGGCGCAAATGAATAATAGTGTTATAGTCAGTAGGTTGCGCATAGTGGATGCTGTTATTGGTTACTATTGTCGTAATTGTTTATTGTGTGGAATATGTTGCCGAGTTGTTGTTCTACTGAATGTTCGTTTATGCCTCTGTGCATTTGTTGCATTGTGCTTCGCATTTGTGCTATTACTATGCTCTCTTCGGTGTATTTTTTACCGTCGATATAGGCAATGCAGATGTCGCGTTCGCCGCTGTTTATTTTCATTGTGGATGTTACAAAGATGCCTATGGCTATTGCTGCTGCAACGCTCCATTTTAGTGTGCGGTTTATGGCGTTTATGGGACGCACTTTGTGTTGCCGCGTTGTGTGGTGGCGCTTTGCGCTGCTCAGGTAGCCCATCACAGCTTTTATTTCGTTGTATTGTGGCGAGGACGAGTGGGGGCTTGCAAGGAATTGCTTAAGGCGTTGCTCTTCGGCGTCGGTGATGGTGGCGTCGAAGTAGCGTTCCACAAGTTGTTGCCATTCTTGGGCGGTTGTGCCGATGCTCTTTCTTTTGTAGCTGTGGTTGCTCATTCTTGTATCCTCCTTTGGTAACATTCTCTTATTTTTTTTCTTGCTCGTGAGAGTTGCATTCTTGCGGTTGCGGGTTGTAGGTTTAATCGTCGGGCTATGCTCTCAAGCGTCTCGCCGTTGTATTCTTTGCTGTGTAGTATCTCTTTTTGCAATGGGGTGAGCTCTTGCTCTATTATGGTTTCTATTTCTTTAAAATGTTCTTCGCTATAATCGGGGTTGTCGTCGGTGGTGTCGTGTTGTTCTTCTATTGGTATTGTGCTTATTTTTCGTTTGCGTATATTGTCTATGCATAGGTTGCGTAGTGTGGTGGCTGTCAGTGCTTCGGCCTCTTCGGTGGTCGATATTTTTTCGCGCCGCGGCCACAGACGGCAAAAGGCCTCTTGCAGTGCATCGTCGGCGTCGCTTTCATTGGCGAGCAGATGTACGGCTATGTTCAGGAATTTCTTCCTGAGGGTGGTGAATACATTTATTAGGGCCTCTTCGCTCATTCTTTGTCTCGGCTTTTGTCGTGTTTATTTGTGGGTTATTATTTCTTTTGTCGGCTTGTGCTTTTCCTCTTTTCTTGAGGTTTTCTATTCTATTAACGTAGATGGGTGTCGAATGTAACACTCTTTTTGGAAAAATTTTAGAAGTTGTTTGTTTTTTCTATGTATGGTTCTAATAAAAAAATAGTCGGAACAATTGTCCCGACTATTTTTTATTGTGTTGATACGCTTCTATTAGAAGTAGAGGTATCTGTTGTCCTCGATATTAGCTTTCTCGATAAGGTCGCCCAAGAGGTAATTCATATTGCGCAGAGCTTGTGCTTTAAGTACAGCTTGCTCGCTCTCGGCATTAAACTCGCGTTTGCCTTTCTCGGTTGTTTTGAGCTTTATTACGTAAACGCCGTTGTCGCCTTTAATGGGTGCGCTTACTTCATCGGGAAGCAATTTGGTTACAGCTGCGCTGATTACGGTCTCGTTGGCCGATACTGATTTAACGTAGGTGGGTGATGCAAAGCTGATGCGCTCGATTACATCTGATTTTACGCCTGCAATGTTGCCAATCTCGTCAAAGTTTTTGCCTTTAAGCTCGCTGATTATTTTCTCGGCTTTCTTGTCGGCAATGGCTCTGTTGCGTACAAGCAATGATAGCTTGTCCATTGACATATAACCTTTCTCGTTGATGCTTGTGAGGGCTACAACAAGGAAACTGTTGCTGTTGCCACACTCGTAGAGGGGTGATACCTCGTTTACATCAGCTTCGTTGAATATCCAACGGATGGCTTTGCGTGTATCTTCGATTTGTGCAATGTTATGTGTCGAGTTGAACACGCGGTTTTGTGTCATCACGCGGTAGCGATACTCCTCGGCGTTTTTCTCAAGGTCTTCGATGTTTTTGCAGGTTGCAACATATTGACTGAATTTGTTGTATGCCTCGTTGTAGGTCTCGTTGCTGAATTCTACTGTACGTTTGATAACTGCCGCATTGTATTTTGTTACGGGGTTCTTGCTGTCAATTACTTGGTAGATGATTGTTCCGGCGTTGTTGTCGAATGTGAGTGTCTTGTACTCGCCTTTCTTACCGTTGATGATGGCATTGATGTAGGCTGCGTCGTTGCTCTGAAGAGCTGTGCCGTCGTACATTGCTGATGTCATCCACAGTGAATCGTTGTTCGACTGGCCATATTTTGCCGAAAGCTCTTTAAAGTTGACGCCTTTTTTGAGTACGTTAAGAAGGCTGTCGGCAAGTGCTGAAACTTTCTCGGGAGTCTCGGCTATTACGGGAAGAACGCGGAATTGTACCGAGTCGGCAATTGTGCTCTTTCCAAGATATTTGAATACTGTGTAGCTGTTGTCCGATTGGTTGTAGATGGGGCCTACTACCTCGTTCACTTCAAGCGAGTCGAGACGCAGACGCACCTCCTCGGGGTAGGCGCTCTTGCTCCAAGCAAGCTCGCTGTATGCTCTCTCGCTGCCGGCGTTGCGTACGATGCTTGCATAGTCGCTCTCTTGGGTAAGGATGCTTACTTGCTCGCTTAGCTCGTTACGCAGGGCTGCGTGGTCTTGCTCGCTGGGAGTAACAGTGTAGCTTACGTATTTTATATCGCGGCTCTGGAAAGGCTCTTTGTAGAGGCGTTTCTCAATGTCGTAGGCTTTCTTAAGGTCGCTGTCGCTTACCTTTATTGTTGAGTCGGCTATTGCCGAGTAGGGGTAGGCTTTAATCTCAATGTTGTAGGTTGTGTTGCTTGCGTTGAAACTGTTCTCGGCTGCAATGGGGTTCGAGAAGAAAGAGTTGGCAATGAGCGACTGGTATTTCTGTGCAAGAAGGTCGTTCTTGATTGATTTCTCGATGAAGCACCAATAGTCGTATGCAGGCTTGAGCTGCTGGGCATACTCGGGGATGTTTTTGTTGCTCTCGTACTGGCTGAGGAAGTCGTTGAGTGCGTCAATGTCGAACTTGCCTTCGGCGTTGCGGAACGGGGTCTGCTGCAAGATGGGAAGCTCGCCTTTTGATACTACTGCCAAAATTTCGGCATCGGTAACGGTGAGGCCTATTTTGTCGGCTTCTTTCTTGATAATCTCGTTCTGTAAATACTCGTTCCAAACTTGGTCTTTTAGCTGGCTGTGCTCGGCCTCACTTAGGGGGGCGTTGCCGCGAACGAACTGAATTACGGTTGTGTACTCATCGTACATCTGCTGGAACTGGGCTGCTGTAACCTCGTTTCCGTTTACGCTGCCAACGGCTTGTGCACCTTGGGGAGATTGGAATAATCTCAGGGCATCGCCTGCAATGAATGCTAATAGCGCAAGACCCACGCCGATAAGGAGCAGGGGGCCGGCGTTGCGCAATGATTGTAATGTTGCCATAGTCTTTTTATGTTTTAAATTTTTTAGTTTCTAATCAAACGCGGCAAAGATACAAAATTGCTTTGGATTTTTAGGTATGTTGCTGTGAAAAAGTTAATGTCGGAAAGTGTGTTTGTTGCATTTTTTTGTGTGAAATTGGGTGATTTATTGCAAAAAAACAGCAGATGCCTATTTTTAGGGCTGCATCTGCTGTTTTTTTTTGTTTTGTTTTTGGGGCTGTTTTTAGCCTTCTTGCTCTTCAATGACTTTGAGCTTTACAAGGTCGATGCGCATACTGCGCTGTTTTATTGTCTGTATCTGGTAGTTGTCTATTGTAATGCTTTCGTTTAGCTGCGGGAAACGTCGGTAGTGGGCGAGTATGTAACCGCCTAATGTCTGATATTCGTCCGACTCGGGGATGTTGAGGCTGAACATTTCGTTTATGCGTTCAACTTCGAGGCGGCCCGAGAGTAGATATTCGTTGTCTCCCAACGACTTTGCTGTGTGGTTGGTGTTGTCGTGCTCGTCTTCTATCTCGCCTATAATCTCTTCGAGTAGGTCTTCGAGTGAAATAATTCCCGATGTACCGCCAAATTCGTCAACTACTACGGCTAATGATTTTTTCTGTTGCATAAGCGTGCGCAGAAGTTTCTGAGCCGACAGCGTTTCGGGTACTATGGGCATCTTGCAGATGTGCTGTTGCCAATGCTCGCCACTGCGGAAAAGCTCGGAGGAGTGTATGTAGCCTATAATGTTGTCGATGTTGTCTTTATAGACTATTATCTTGGAGTGCCCCGATTCTATAAACATTGATTTTAGCTCGTCGAGTGAGGCGGTAACTTCAAGGCCGTATATCTCGGTTCGGGGAACGTAGCAGTCGCGTACTTTTATGTCCGAAAAGTCGAGTGCATTCTGGAATATTCTGACATCGTTGTCAATCTCTTCTTCTTCTTTCTTGGCGTTGTCTATGCTGCTCTGAATGAGATTGTTGAGCTCGGTCTTGCTGAATGTGTTATCGCGTGTTTCTTTGTTTATGTGTATTCTGAAAATCTTTAATACAAGGCAAGATACCCACGTCGTGAAGCGGGCAAGAGGGTACAGGAGTATGTATATCGGGTACATAATGAGCGCAAAGCGCTTAAGTGCTCCGTTGGGGTTGATGCGGAAGATGGCTTTTGGGACAAATTCACCGGTGAGGATTATTATTATAGTCGATATTAGTGTTTCAAGGAATAGTCTGAGGCCGGTGTCGGTTATTCCTGCGAGTATGGTATCGTTCAGTAGCTTTGCCATAAGAATACCGTATATGACAAGGACTATGTTGTTGCCGACAAGCAGGCTCGATACAAAATTGTTGCTGTTGTTGTAGAATTTATCTATTGCGTATGAGGTTATTGTGCGACTGTTTATGTCGATGCCAAGCAATAGTTTGTTGGAGGCGATAAATGCAATCTCCATTCCCGAGAACAGAGCCGAGAAAAGTATTACTATTATCAGCAGTAGTATGTTGGTTATCATAACTTTAAAATTCCTCAATGGGATAAACACCTGTTGTGTTCAGTATCTCCCATACGGTTAGATTCTGGTTGGCTGTGAAGCCTATGCCTTCGGTGATTTGATCTTCTTGTTCTATTCTTATGTGGCTGTCCGAGTAGATGCGCTCTGTCTCGCTGCTCCAGAATAGCTTGTCGGTGAATATTTTTTCGTTTTTTATTGTGTGTATGCGGACGTTGCCGTATAACTGCCATAGGCCTAATTTGTCGTAATAGTAGGCTGTGTCGCTGCGAAGGGTGGTCTCGACGCGCATACTGTCATCGTATTGCTCAAGGTAGATGCCTTTTTCAAATGCCCAATAGGGCGGGTTGCGCTTGTCGTACATATGCCACTCTTCGGCCTCGACTTTATAGCTTATTCGACCCGAATCGCTTATGAGTGTACTGACGCCATAGGTGCTCATAAATGCGATTGAGTCGCTCTCGCCATTATCGACTATGGCTGTTGTCTTATTTTCGTTGCACGAAAATAGGATACATAGTACAGCTATCGCCGATAGGGCGATAGCTGTACTATGTATTTTGTTGTTGTTTTTAGCGAATTGTTGTTGTTTCATTTATCCATCCACCAATGGTAATGCTCTTTCCCTTGTTGTAACCTCTCATAAAGAGCTCGTCTTGTGCGGGGAAGTAGTTTGAATATTGTGCAATGAGCTTGTTAGCTTGTTCTTTAACTGTGGGGTCAACTGCCTTGGCACGTTGCAATTTGTCAACTGCTGCATAGTAGGTGCAACTGTTGAGTGTGTTGTCGTTGTTCCAATTGGGAGACGCTGCGTAGCACTGTGCAATGAGGATGTAGGGGTCGCCAAATTTTGAGTTGAGTGCAATGGCCTTGCGGGCATACTCACGTGCTTTGCTGTATTTCTTGATGCTCAGATAGATGGCGCCAACCTTGTTGCACATATCGGCTTTGTTGGTGGCACTTGTTTCGAGCTCTATTGCCTGATCGAACAACTCCATTGCCTTGTCAATCTCGCCTTTCTTGAAATAACGGTAACCGCAACCCATTGCAGCCTTTGCTGTGGGCTCAATAGCAAGCGCATACTCCGAGGCTGCAAGATAGGTATCTTGGTTGGTGCACTTTAGCATACTCATAAGTGCAATAACCTTATTAAGATACTCGATGTTGTTCTTGTTCTCTTCGATCTTGGGTGCGTAGATTGCTTCGAGGTCGTCGCACGATGCTGCTCCACTGTTGATGAAATATCCGTCAATGTTTGTGCGGGCAATACGTGCTGCATCAATCATTTTTCCAAAGCCGTCGGCACGAACGCTGTCTTTGGGGTCTTGAAGCTCGGTGTAACGGTTGCTGTAGTATTCGATACGCTCGTTGTACTTGTCGAGTACTTCTACAATATATACCGATGCGTCAAGGTAGTCCTGAATTACCTGCTCGCCGTGGCCTGCGGGGTCTTTTTTGTACTTTTGTGCTGAAATCTTCATAAGATTCTGTGTTACAATGTACTCCGACTCACCCTTCTCCATATTTACCGACTCGCGCAGCATTTTGTAGGCCTCGTCAAGAGAGGCTTTGGGCATTAAGCGTATGTAGTCGAGGGCTTTCTTACCCAATGTATTACCGGCCGAGAGCTTGGTCTTTGTAATCTCTTGGAGCTTATCGTTGTATTTTATCTGCTGGTCGTAGAGACTCATAAGCTCGTTGATGTAATCGAGCTTTTTCTGCTCGTCCTGCTCCTTGGCAATGAGGCCTTTAAGAATTTTCACTCCGTTGGTATATGTATCGACACGTGCTACGGGGTATTTTGTGAAAAGTTCTTTCCAAAAAGGGTAGGCTGTGTCGAAACTGTTGTTTTTAACATTTACGTTGCAGTTGCTAATGAGCTGGATGCAGTTTATACTGTCTTCTCCAACGCCGAAACGGTTGTCGTTGTCGATACCGTTAATCTGTGCCGATGCGCCTACTGCCGCCATTGCAAACACAATTGCTAAAATACTCTTTTTCATTTTACTTTTTCCTATTTTTATTTCTATTTATCTAACTTTCATCTTTGTGAACCACGCCTCGTTAAAGGTTATTCCGAGATTTATTCTTAGGCAGGTCTCGGAAATCATTCCCGATGTGCGGGGCTCCATACGTACTACCTGTCCCGATATGTGGAGCATCGACATACGTTCGTTTATGTTGTTGGCCAATGGTATTGAAAAACCTGCGCTCAAGCCAAACTCGTCGCAACCTTTCTTCCCGTTGACCTCGGTGTAGGGCTGGGCGTAGTAGGCTCCTGCGCGATAGGACATTCTTTTTAATATGTTGCGCGATATTCTGCCCGGTGAATATTCTGCTCCTAATGATATTTTACTGCGGTCGAGGCCTTTGTCTTGTCCGAAAAAGTCGGATGTGCTCCACGTCTGATAGGTGTAGTCGATGCCGAATTTCCAATTGTTTTTTAAATTGTACATTGCGCCGAATCCGATAGTATGGGGCAGGCTGAATCCGTTTGAGATACGTGATGTGTCGCTCACCTGTATGCTGCCATTCTGAATGGTCTGTTCAATTACCTGTGCGTCGGCTTTAAGGTCGTGTCCCAATGAATATACAAGGCCTAATGTCAGTCCGTGTCCTTTGCCTAAGAGAATATCGTATTGTGCTCCAAAGTCTAATTTGTAGCTCGATACATCTATGTTATAGTAGCGGGCGCGGTTGCGAATTGATGTGTCGTCGAATGTCGAGGCTACTTTGTGCGAAATATCGCCATAGATGTACGATGCACTCGCTCCTATCGACAGATTGGGTAGGGGCGACCAACCGATTGCAACGAAAGGTTGGTATATGCCACCGGTGCCGCTGTAGCTGTCGGTGCTCGATGTGTTGTTGCCTATTTCGTTGTCAATGTTAATGTTGCGGTTGCTGAATGAATATCCTACATTGGAGTAGGGGAGCACGCCGAAACTCATTCCAAGGCCGTTGCGGATGCGGAATTTCATCGCAATGTAGTCGAAATTGGCATTATGCGCGTTTATCTTTTGGCCATTCTCCTTGAAATTGACATTCTGCAATGAGAATCCTGCCTCGAAGAGCATAGTAAGGGTGTCGGCCTGTGCAAGTGATGCGGGGTTCAGAAGGTTTATAAATTTTGTGTCGCGCATCGCATAGCCGAGGCCGCCCATCTGACGGTTGATTGCCAGATTCTGGTCGCTCACTGTGCCAAGGCCGAAACGAGAATAGGGCGAGTTTACGCCGTTGTCGGCATAAAGCGCCACTGCTATCATCAGGGCCGATAGAATTGATAGTAGTCTTTTATTGTTAATTGCCATAATCAGCTAAGGTTCTCTAAAATTTTGTTTAATCCCTTTGCTACAAGGAATTTGTCTGCAAAGATGCAACTTTTTATGTTATCAGTCAATATTTTTTCGTCTCCACCGGTTAAAAAAACTAAAAGACCGGGATATAATTGCTGCATTTGGGTAATATAACCCTGAATTTCGTGGCATATTCCGCGTATAACTCCGCTGCGAATGGCACTCGTGGTGTCGTGTCCCAAGAGCGGTGTTTCGCCCTCTTTTTCAACAAGAGGCAATTTGTCGGTGAGATGATGCAGGGCTGTGAGACGCATTTTTATTCCCGGGGATATGTTGCCGCCGCGGAACGTGCCGCTTTTATCCAAAAAATCTATGGTAATTGCGCTGCCTGCGTCAATTACAAGAATGTCGCGTCCCGGGGCTTGTATCATTGCTCCTATGGCTGCTGCTAATCTGTCGCTGCCCAATGTATGTGGTGTGTGGTAATCAATTTTTACTGGTAGCGGTGTGTCGCAATTAAGCCTTATGACGCGGTTGCACGAATCTTGTATCTGCTTCTCTTGTTCTTCGGTGAGTTTAATCACTGAAGATACTATTATGCTTTGTACATTGTACTGTGTGGCATATTCACGCACAAATTCAAAAGAGGTGTTGCTACGTCTGCTGTGCAGAAGTATGTTCTCTCCTTTGAAAAGAAAATACTTTGTACTGTTGTTGCCAATGTCTATTATGAGTTTCAATTGCGGTGGGTGTTGAAAAACTTTGCAAAGATAGTTTAAATTATTTGTTTTTTCTCTTTTTTTGTGGACTTTTGAGCGGAATGTGAATGAATCTGTATTTTTATTTAGATTTATGTGTTAAAAAGTTTGTTTAAAAATTTTATATTCGCAACTTTGTAAGTTGTTAGCAATATGCTGTTAACTGCTTTTTCTTTTGTGTAATATACATTAAATAATTTATATGAAAAACTTTTTCTTCTGCTTGACGTTTATGCTGGTGGCTTCTTTAGTGCCGTCGGCTGCACAGACTACTAATCCGCAGGCTGTTGTGGAACTTTTGAATAGAATCGGTGGCAACGGGGCTGCCGAAAAGTTTGTAATTGTTGTTGATGAGGGGCTCGCTGCAAATGGCAGTGATGTGTTTGTTATTACAGCACAGGATTCTAAGCCTTGTATCAAGGCAAGCAACGTGCTTGCTGCTGCGACGGGTATCAATTGGTATCTTAACCATTATGCACACATAAATCTTGCTTGGAATAATCTCACGATAGACCTTGCAGGCCTTTCGCTGCCTCTTCCCACAGCCGAGGAGCGTCGTGTGAGTACGGCCGACTACAGATATTACTTCAATTATTGTACCTTCTCGTACTCAATGGCTTTCTGGACGTGGGAGCGTTGGCAGCAAGAGATTGATTGGATGGCATTGCACGGAATAAATATGCCTCTTCAGATTGTCGGTCTTGAGGTGCTGTGGCGTAATATCCTAAAAGATAGTCGTATAGGTTACAGCGATAAGGAGATTGCCGAGTTTATTGCAGGCCCGGGATTTATGGCGTGGTTTGCGATGAATAATCTCGAAGGATGGGGTGGAACAATAAATGCTTCAGATGTTAAAATGAACGGTAACCCCGAGTGGTGGTACGAGCGACAGGAACAGCTGTGTAAGGATATCCTTGTGCGTATGCGCGAACTTGGTATGCAGCCGGCGTTACCCGGATTCAGTGGAATGGTTCCCAATAGTATGAGTACCAAAAATATCAGCGGAATCAATCGTGGCGATATAATTAACAGTGGTACGTGGGCCGGTGGCTACACACGTCCCGATATTATGAATCCTGCAAGCAGCAGCTTCGATTATATGGCCAAGATATATTACGAGCATCTGCACAAGTTGATGGGTGTTTCGGAATTTTATAGTATGGACCCCTTCCACGAAGGTGGTCTGCCCGGTGGCGTTACCAACAGCAGTTGTTATCCGGGAGTAATGGAGGCTTTGGACACATATTACACAACTGTATCTGCCGAGGAGAAAAGCACCTATTCTGTGCCCGAGAAGGCTAAATGGGTTATACAGTATTGGCAAGGATTGCCGCAGCAGGGGGCGTTTGATGTGATGGACGATAAATATGGCGACCGTTTCATTGCGCTCGACCTTTTTTCTGATGCTCAGGGCAAGGCAAAATGGAACAGCGACTATTTTCGCGGTTGCGACTTTATTTTCTGTATGTTGCACAATTTTGGCGGGCGCAGCGGTATGCACGGACGTCTGCAAACAACAATGGAGGACTACTTTAAGGCGCTTGCAAAGTCTAATATGAAGGGTGTGGGTGCTACTCCCGAGGGTATTGAGACTAATCCTATTCTTTATGATATGCTTTTTGAACTTCCGTGGATGGATGCAAAGAATGTACCTACGATTGATAGCTGGATTGCCGAGTATGCCCACGCACGCTACGGCATTGACAATGTCTCGGCGGTTAGCGCGTTGCAACGTCTGAAAAAATCGGTATGGGCTTGTCAGGGCGATCAGCAGGGAACATCCGAGGCTGTTATTCTTGCGCGTCCGTCGTGGACGCCCGACCGTGTCTCAAGCTGGAGTACATCGGCTATCTATTGGGATACACAGGAGGTGCTGCTCGCTGCCGAGGAGTTGCTCTCTATCGACGACCTTATTACAAACAGCGATGCTACCACAAACTATAATTATGATATTATAGATGTAGTAAGGCAATCAATGGTTGACTATGCTTACACTCTGTTGCCACAGATAAATGCTGCACGCAACAACAGTGCCGAGTACGAGCGCCTCTATAATCTGTATCTGAATATGATGCTCGACCTTGACGCAATGCTGGCCTACGACCCCAATTTTAAACTTGAGCGTTGGACAAGTATGGCCCGCAATATTGCCGATGAGGTTGGCGGAACAACTGTCAACGACCGCAATTGGCTCGAATGGAACGCCCGCACGCAGATTACAGTGTGGTCTAAGGGCGACACCGACCTGCACGACTACTCGAACCGCTGTTGGGCAGGCCTTATAAAGGATTATCACTACAAGCGTTGGGAATATTTCTTTAAGAATAACGGCGCAGCCCCCGCCGGCGGATGGTTTACTGCCATGGAGTATCCTTGGACGGTTAATTTTACCGATTATGACTATTCGGCGGTTAATATTCCCACTGATGTTACGGCGGCCGAAAAAACACGCGAGGTCTTTAGAAAATATTTCGGAAAGATAATAGGTGCTTCGGGGGCAAGATATATATTCCCGATGGGCATTGCAAGTAATGCAGCCGAAACCGACGTTGTTCCCGAAATTTATCGCGGACAACCCTCGGCACTGCCGATAGAGACAGGCGATGGGGTACGTCTCATAAATATCTGGATAGATACAAATGCCGACCTTGCACGCAGCGATAGCGAGTTGTATGCGGTGGAGGATGGCAAAATAAATGTGCCTGCCGATGCTGCCATAGGCCGCGTAAAGGCTGTTGCACTTTTCGACGACGGAACAAACGTAACATTCAATGTTGCCATACGCGAGGAGATTACCGCTGCACGCACCGTCTCGGTGGCAGCCTCGGCCAACGGTACGGTGGCAATCGTGGGTTGCGACGAACTTACGGTAAACAGCATTGAGCCTGTTACCATAAAGGCCACAGCCGATGCGGGATACGACTTTTTCCGTTGGGTGGACGCCGATGGCAATGTAGTGAGCAACGATAATCCTTATATCTACTATGGCAAGGCTGCTGCTACATTCACAGCCGAGTTTACGGTGAACAAATGGGGCGTTCCCGCCGAGGATAAGGGCGATTGGAGCGATGCAGCCGTCGCGCCGCAATATGTGAATAATATGACATTTGCCTACCACAATCGCGAGGCAGCAACAGTTTATGAAGCCTCTTCGACACCGGCAACCCTTTTTAATGTCGTTCCACAGATTATAAACGTGCCTCGCGGTGCGAGTTTCACCCTTACTTGGGGAGACGATGATAATAATGCTCTAAGATACTGCTATCTGTCGGCCTACATCGACCTTAATGCCGACGGCGACTTTACCGATGAGGGCGAGCTTATAAAGACGGCAGGAACAAAAGGTGCACAGAACAGTGCTGTGTGCGAGGGCGCAATTAACGTGCTACTGCCCTATGATATGCCGCTCGGACTGACACACGCTCGTCTGCGATTCGACGGAGCTTGGAAAAACGATGGCTACAATGCTCAAACAAAGGCTTACGATGCAAAAGGCACGCTCAACCGTATGTGTTACGAGATTATTCTTAATATAACAGAATATTCGAGTACAGCCTCGCATATATCAGTCGCAACCAATAACAGCGAGTGGGGTACAGTATCGGTGGCAACAGACGAGACCCCCTCGGATAGTAAACTCACCGAAATTGACGTTACCCGAGGCATACAATTTACTCTGACAGCCGAGGCGAGTGCAGGAGCCGAATTTTTAGGCTGGTTTGACGCATACGGACGCCTTGTATCAAGCGACCTTGTACACACAATGTACTCTGTTGAGGATGCTGTCTATACTGCAAAATTTCAAAAATATCTGACAATAGGAAATTGGGAACTGGAGTATCGTCTCGATGGCAATAGTCTTATATTTACAAAGGTACGTAGCGGTGAGGGCGACCTTGAAATTCCATCCGAAATTACGCTGGGCGAGAGTACATACACGGTAGTGGGGTTCGACAATGCTCTTTTTGTGGGGAATAAGAACCTTACAGCAATTACGCTGCCTGCCGGTATTCAGTTTCTTGGGCGCAACGAGCTGTTCAAAGGCACTGCAATCGGTACGGTGTCTGCCGGAGCAGGAACAACCGACACAAAATATTACTCAATCTTTAATCCGGCCGAGGCAATTGCCTCGGCTGATGGTTGGGTGGCTACTCTAAACGGCACAACCGATGGAAGCACATATAACCAATGGGGCTCGGCACTTTTTGCAACAGGCACTAATCCCTTGGCCGAGAATTACAGCGGCGGCCTTCAACTCTATTTGGCCAAGGCCGGCAATCTTGTGATGAAGATTGGTGGCTCGACAGAATACTCTCTCGATAACAGTAACTGTAAAATAACAGCCGGAAACTCATTTACGGTCGTTATAAAATATGATGGCAGTAAAGTAGCCGTAAGTGTAACAAATGGCAGTGGAGTAACAGGAAAAAAAGAGGTTGTAGCCAAGATGAACGATATTTCGGCCTTCTCGGCTGCAATACCTCAAGGTGTCGAGTTTGACGTGATTGTAACCACTTTGAAAGAGAGTAACCCCTTTGCAGGCTGCTCGAATCTTGATGCTATAAATATTGACGGAGAATCGCCCAACTATTATGTTGACGAAAATGGCGACCTTTACAATGCCGCTGACGAGCTTATATGCAGTCCCGAAGGTAAGGAAAAGGGTGTTTATCGCCGTGCACTCGGACAACTTATCGAGGATACGAACTCGCTTATTGAGCAGATAGCAACTATTCGTCCCTACGAAAAAAACAACAAAATAGAATTACAGACGACCGACGCGTCGCAACCCAACTATTTGTGGGCCAATTCAGTAGAGACCAGCGAGGGTAGTATTGCACACCTTATTGACGGAATAATCGGTAATAACAGTAATTTCTTCCACACAAATTGGCACAACTCAACGACAGCCGAAGGCTATCATTTTATCGAGGTCGATTTTGGGACAGATAACAGCCTCTCGTCGCTGCAATTTACCTATTACACACGCACGGGCTGTACAAATGATTTTCCCGATGCTGTAACAATAATGGGCAGCAACGACAAAAATAATTACATCGATGTTTACACCGTCTCATCCGGGCTGCCGCAAGAGACCGGCAAGGAGTTTGTTTCCGAGAAAATTTTCCTTGCCGACAGCTACCGCTATCTGCGTTTCAAGGTTGCTACCGAACGTGTCTATTGGCATATGGGGGAATTCTCTCTCTCGACGTTCTCGTCAGTTGCCGATGTTAGTACCGAGTATGCGAGTGTGCTCACAAGCGACGAGGTTGCTTTATGTTACGATGCAATGCTTGCTGCGCAGGGTGTATATAACAGCGCGGTAACCATACAGCAGTTTCAAGAGGCCTATCAAGCACTCTCGGCACACTACGAAGATATTCTTGCCAAGGTCGAGAAGGTAACCTCGGTCGATAAACTGCCGCAGAGCACTGTAGAGGGCTCAGGCATAATATATGACCTTAGCGGTCGCCGACACTCGACCCCGACAAAAGGAATCTACATTCTCAATGGCCGAAAAATATACATTCGCAGGTAATATCGCTCAGGAGTATTTGTCTGTGTGGGGTGTGGTTACTGTTTTTTGCTCAACAGACGCTCTATTTGGTTTCTTTGTTGTATCTTCGCAGTGAATTTAAAAATCCTGTATATGCAACGGTTATTAACACTGCTTTTTACAATTTTATATATATGTCCGCTTGCTGTCGCCCAAGAGAAGGGACGACAGCAAGTGAGTATTCTCACTTGTTCGCCGGGTGAGCAGGTCTATGAATTGTTCGGGCACACTGCATTGCGTGTGGTCGATGAGCAGCGTGGTGTTGACGCTGTGTTTAATTACGGCCTTTTTAGTTTCGACGAGCCTAATTTTATTTGGCGCTTTGTGCTGGGCGAGACTGATTATTTGCTTGGCGCAACAGACTACCGCTATTTTATTGCCGAGTATGCCGAGCGTGGTTCGGGAGTAACCGAACAGGTGCTTAATCTTGACTCGTTGCAAACAGCAGCGCTCATACGCTCGCTCACTTTGAATGCAATGCCGCAGCATCGTAAGTACCGTTACAATTTTCTCTTCAATAACTGCACCACAAAGGCACGCGACAAAATAGTCGAGGCTTTGGGTGGGGATGCGGGCATCGAGTATGCAACAGCCTCAATGGGCGATTCTTTGACTTTTCGTGATATTATACACATATACACAGCAGGGTGTCCGTGGTATCAATTGGGAATGGATATGTTGCTGGGTGCGCCGGCCGATGAGATAGCGGCACGTTCGGGGGCTCAATTTGCACCCTTTGTACTTATGGACGAGCTGTCCGATGCAACCATAGTAGGCACGCAGGCGGCGCGTCCGCTTGTGGCTGCGCAGCATCAGCTCTTAGTGGAGCAGCCGCGTACCGTTACCCGAAATAATCTGACGCCGTTCAATGTCGCACTTCTTTTGCTGCTGTTTACATTTGTTGTGATGCTGTGCGAGCGTCGCTCGAAAAGGAGTTTCTTGTTGTGGGATGTGCTTCTTATGACGTTACAGGGACTTGCAGGTTGCGTGCTGTTGTTTATGGTGTTGTTCTCGCAACATCCGGCAGTGGGGTGTAATTGGTTGCTTTTATGGTTGAATCCTGTGCCGCTCATTTTGCTGCCTTTGCTTTTACGCGCTGTTTATAGGGACGCCTCAATGAATTTTTTGTGGATTCAGGTGGCAATGCCGCTAATATTCTTTTTGAATGCCCCGTTTATCGGACAGAGTTTCCCCGCACCGCTTTTTTTGTGTGCAGTGGTTATTATAATACGTTCTTTGTTTTACATCTATAAGAAAAATATATGCGCACTCGATTAGTTCTTGTTTGTTTGTTATTTTCATTTGTTGCAGTTGTAGCACAGAATAAGGCCGATAATAATGTAAAAATGGTGCTGTCGATAAATATCGACCAGCTTCGCAGCGATTTTTTGTATGAGTTCGAGGGATTGTATGGCGAGAAAGGATTCAAGCGTTTGATGAATGGCGGACGCGTCTATTCCAATGCTTATTATGCTTATGAGCACATCGACCGTGCATCGGCAACAGCAACACTGATGTCGGGTACTTATCCATACGTCAGCGGCATTGTTGCCGAGCAGTGGCTCGACCGTGCTTCTTTGCGCCTTGTTAATTGTACCGATGATAGTCGTTACAAAGGATTATATACGAATAAAACCGCCTCGCCGGTGCGTCTGAAGGCACTCACGTTGCCCGACGAGATGAAACGTGCTACACGCTCAAAGGCTCAGGTGTGTGCCATTGCTCCCGATTGTGATGTTGCTGTGATGGCAGGCGGACACGCTGCCGATGTTGTTCTGTGGAAGAATGACGACACAGGACTATGGTGCAGTTCGTCCTATTATGGCCAATTCCCTGTTTGGGCTGCCGAGTTTAATAAGGAAAAGGGCGGAAAAGGGGCAAGCTGGCAACCTTTCTTTCCAACTGAGATTTACGAGAATTTTGGCGAAAAAGCACCAAAGGCTTTCAGCTACTCGTTCAATGGAACAAACGACGTGCGTCAGTACAAGACAAGCGCCTGCATAAACAGCGAGGTGAATGAGATGGCAATAGCCTGTCTGCGTGCGGGCAATATGGGGCTTGACGACATTCCCGACTTTCTGTCGATAACATATTATGCCGGAAATTATAATTCGCAGCCAATGGAGAATAGGCCTATCGAGGTGCAGGATATTTACACACGCCTCGACCTTAATATCGCAGCATTGCTTGACGAGATTGACAGTCGCATAGGTCTTGAGAATGTTTTAATATCTGTAGCTTCCACAGGTTATGTGATTGAGGGCGACAGCGAGGACGAGGAGGATGAATATCGACTGCCATCGGGGTATGTACATCTCGACCGAATCTCGGCTCTGCTCAATGTCTATCTTGGTGCAATATTCGGAAAGGGACAGTATGTCGAGGGCTATCATAATCAGCAGCTATATATGAACCGTCGCCTCATCGAGACAATGCAGCTCGATAAACTCGATGTTATTTCGCACGCAGTGGAATTTTTAAAATCGGTCGAGGGGGTTGAGGACGTATTTACAATATATCGCTTGGGAGGTTTGTTAAGCCCCGAGATGCAGTATGTTAAGAATGGATACAATGCCAACTGCTCGGGCGATATATGGCTGCGTCTGATGCCCGGATGGAAGATGGCCAAGGATGTTGCATCGGCATCTAATCTGGTGCGTCGGAGCTCGGTCTTTTTTCCGATGATAATATGGGGCGCAGGTATCAAGAATGAGCTCGTCGAGACCATGACCCCGGCAAATATTATGGCATCTGAACTTGCACGCCTGCTGCGCATACGTCGCCCCAACGATAATTGCCTAAGAATGTTCAATCAATAACACTCGTCTGTTCTAATTATATTCGCCGATGTGATTAGATGCTAAGGTAATGAGTTACTCCTGCTCAAGAGGCAATAAGAGTGCGGCTGAGCAATTCCAATAGCACTATAAATAAAAACCGTATCAGAATACAAACAGGGCAGTTTTGTACTGTTCGGCAATAATTAAGAGAGGAATTTTGCAGTATCACTGCAAAATTCCTCTCTCAATTATTGCAAGGTAATAAAGTTTGTTATACCTTTGTATCGGCTGCCGATATAACGTGCAGCGATATAACGACAATCGATGTATTTAAAAAGATATGAGAGATAATACGAACATAGTGCTTACCGAGGCGGTATATTACATACTGCTGTCGCTCACTACACCGTTGCACGGCTATGGTATTATGCAGAAAATAAGTGAGTTAAGCAGCGGCAGGATAGTAATGTCAGCGGGAACACTCTATGGTGCTATCAACACTCTGCTCGACCGAGGCTGGATTAAACAGCTGCTCACTGCCGAGGATAGCCGTCGCAAGGAGTATCTCATTACCGAGGATGGCAAGGCTGTGCTTTCTGCCGAGTTGGAGCGTTTGCGTGAGTTAGTTGCCAATGGCGATACAATTCTTGGCAAAATTTAGTATCACATAAATAATATTTAATATGGAGAAAAAACATTGTTTGCGCTATTTTACAATAGCCGATTATGAAAAGGAGCAAAAGTGGATTAACGATATGAGCCGTGGTGGCTGGAATTTTAAAGGCACAAATGGCTTTATATATACATTTGAGAAAGGTGTACCCGGCGAGTGGAGCTATAAGATTGATTTGCCCGATGAGCGTATGACCGATGGTGAGGTTGAGGCTTACTACCGATTTATGGAAGAGTGCGGCATAGAGGTGGTACACACCTTTAAAATGTGGCGCTACATTCGTAAGAAAACTATCAGTGGCGATTTTAATATCGGCGATAACACCTATGCGCAGTTGAGAATGGTTAATAAAGCATACGGTGTAACCACAAAACTGATGAATATAATGCTTGTGTTATTTGCAATGATTATTGTATTTGCTATTGTGGCAGAATATTTTACCAATGGTGCTTTTGCCGACTTTATTAAAGGTTTTTTTACCGCATTATCAACCTCGGCAATCGTTTCATTGGCTATATTCTTTGTGCCGGCCTCTCGTCGATTGCGTCTGCGTATGAACGAACTTGTTGAGGAGATGCAGGTAAAAGTATAAAACTGTATTGTAACAATGTCCGATAGAGTGTGCTTAAGGCTGCATATTGCAACTGTGCGAGAGCTCAAAGAACACTCTATCACTCAATTGCTATGGCTGTCTGCACGTTGTAATTTTTCAATAGCAATGAGGTGTGTATTTTGTCAATTCTTACATATTTAAAAGAGCAGTGCACAAAATATAATTTTGTGCACTGCTCTTTTAAATATAAATTACTGAATAAAATCAATAGCTCTGCTCAATGTTCCAAACAAAAGCTCTTAATCCAAGCTGGGGAGCTTCTGTATCTATTTTCTTAATCTCGGCCAACAACTTTTCTATTTTGCTGTCGTCAACAATTGAGATAATACCTCCACACATCGAGGGCCACGCGTGCGAGCCATAATGAGGGTCGCCGGTGTGGCTGCCTCGTCCCTGCATCTGGTCGAAGAACGAAAAACCACGGCAGTTATTATGTTCGAGCATATTTATAATATCCTCTTTGTGTGAAATATCAAATGTAATAAATATACTTTTCATTTTTTGTCTGTTTTTTGTGTGATACAGACAGATAAAATTCCGTCTGTATCACGCGTGTATAAGTTTAGTTTCTATCCTTATGCTTCAACTGCTCCTCGTGCTTGTGCTCGTTCCAGTATGCTGCAAGCTCGCGCTGCTTTTTAAGGCTTCTGCGGCGGTTCTTAATACCTACGCCTGCAAATACACAGTACATAGCGGGAACGTAAATAAGTGTCATTATGGTCGATACTGTCAGACCGCCGATTACGGCAATACCCAAAGGACGCCACATCTCGGCACCTACACCCTGACTGATGGCCATAGGCACCATACCAAGAATTGTAGTACAGGTTGTCATAAGTACAGGACGCAAACGGCTCTTGGCTGCACCCACACAAGATTGAATAATTCCCAGTCCGCGCTCGCGCAGCAACATAATATAGTCGATGAGCACAATACCGTTCTTTACAACCATACCAATGAGCATAATGGCACCCAACATTGACATAATGTTAAGGTTCGAGCCTGTAACAAATAGTCCGATGAGCACACCGCTGAGGGCAAACAACACCGAGAACATAAGGATGAAGGGGTAGGTGAGCGACTCGAACTGTGAAGCCATTACAATGAACACAAGAATAAGAATGATAATACCCAACTGACCAAGGTCGCGGTTAGAATCCTGTTGATCCTCGTACGAACCGGCTACCTGTACGGCAATACCCGAGGGAATCTCCATCTCATCAATCACCGAGTTACCAAACGCAACTCCGTCGCTCAGTACGGCGCCTGCTGCAAGCACACCGTCAACTGTTACTATACGCTCGCGGTCTTTACGCTCAATGGTAGGGGGTGTGTCCTCTTGGATAACCTTACCAAGCTCTTTGATGCGCACAGGTTTTCCTGTTGCCGAATATATTACAATATTCTCAATGGCCTCGATGCTTGTACGGCTCTCGGGCTCGTAGCGAACCTTTACGTCATACTCATCACCATCCTCGCGGAAGTATGTAGCCAGCGAACCATTGTAGCGGTTGCGCAGATAGGTGGCTGCTGTGCTCAGATTAAGTCCGTGCATAGCCAACTTCTCGCGGTCGAACACCACCTGATACTCGGGCTGGTAGTCGCTACGGCTGATAATCACCTGTGTGAACATCTCGTTGCTGCGCAGCTTGGCTGCAAGCTCTTTGGCGATTCTGTCGGTTGTAGTAAAGTCGTGTCCGTAAATCTCGAATGTGGCAGCGCTCTGTCCGCCCATTCCTTGTTGGCCTGTCGAGATGTTGCTTCGTGCAATCTCGGGGAACAATTTTACGTCGGCACGCATTTGGTCGCAAATCTGGTCGATTGAGAGCTCGCGCTGGTCCGAGGGAACAAAGCTTATATTGAAGCTGATGATGTGCGAGCCGTTGTCGCGCAGTGACGCGAATGTGTTATTCTCATCGGCCTGACCAACGGTGAAGTTACAAGCCTTAAGGTCGTCGCCGTAGCGCTCTTTCCAGATGTTTGTCAGTTGTAGGGCAATATCCTGCGAGTGCTCGACACGTGTGCCGATGGGAAGCTCGATTGTGGCTGTTGCTCGTGCATTATCGTTTGCGGGGAAGAATTCACTCTTAATACCTATTGCAAGAATCAAACTTAAAATAAACAGCCCAAAGCAGGCTACCAGTACAGTCCAACGGTGGCGTACAGCATAGTTGATTATGTTTGCATAGCCATTGTCGATGGCGTCAAGACCTTTTTGGATGGGGGTGTATAGCTTAATGAACAGTTTGCTTTGCTTCTTCTGCAATTTAAGCATTTTGGCACACATCATTGGTGTCAGTGTCAGTGAAGCAACCAATGAGATGAACATAATGATACACATCATCCAACCCAGCTGCTTAAAGAGTACACCGGCCATACCTGTTACCATTGTCAATGGGAAGAACACGGCAAACATTGTCAGTGTAGATGCCATAACCGATGTTCCCACCTCATTTGTTCCGTGAACGGCGGCGTTGTAGGGGCTCGAACCACGCTCGATGTGTGTCGTTACGTTCTCGAGCACCACAATGGCGTCGTCCACCACAGAACCGATGGCGATACTTAAACACGAGAGAGAAATCATATTTATTGAACCGTCGGTTGCAAACAGGTAGATGAATGATGCTACCAACGAGAATGGGATTGTGATAGCAATGATAACAGTAGCTCGCCAACGTCCCAAGAAGATGAATACCACCAGCACCACAAAGATAAGCGCATCGCGAATAGTGTCGGTAAGTGTGCTTACTGTTTGTACAATGTTCTCCGAGGTGTCAACAATTATGTCGAGCTCGACATCCGAGGGGAGGCGTTTCTGTAATTTGGGAAGCTCCTCGCGTACGGCGTCGGCAATGGCAACCGAGTTACCGCCCGATTGCTTCTGAACGATAATCATCGCTCCCTGTTGGCCATCGGTGAAGCTGCGCTGTGCACGCTCCTGTACGCTATCGACAATGCGGGCAACATCGCGCAGATATATGTTGGCGCCGCCGCGTGTGCCGACAACAAGGTCGAGCATATCTTGGGGGTTCTTAAATTCTCCCTCGACGCGCAGCGAGTAGGTGTTATTTCCAATGTCGAATGTACCACCGGGGATATTGCGGTTCTCGGCCGAAATTACGGCGCTGACAGCCTCGACCGAGATATTATAGGCCTCCATCTTCACGGGGTCCATATATATGTTAATCTCGCGCTCGGGTGCACCGCTGATTGACACTGTACCCACGCCCTCGATACGTGCAAGGGGGTTTACAATGTTGTCATCAAGAATTTTGTACAGCGCAGCCTGACTCTCCTCTGCTGTTGCCGAAATCATCATAATGGGAATCATATCGGTCGAGAATTTGAAGATGATGGGGTTGTTGGCATCGTCGGGCAAGGACGATGCTACCATATCAAGCTTGTCGCGGACGTCGTTCGTTAGGTCGTCAATGTCGTAACCAAACTCAAATTCCAGCGTAATTACCGACACATTCTCGCGCGAGTTTGAGGTAATGTGTTTCAGATGCTCGGTCGAGTTAAGGGTGTTTTCGAGCGGGCGTGTTACGTTGTTCTCAATATCTTCGGCGCTTGCTCCGGAGTAGTAGGTAAATACCATAATGGTATTTGTCTCAATATCCGGCATAAGGTCTATGGGGAGTTTCGATAGTGAGAATAATCCGAATAGTGCAATCGCCAAGAAACAGAGCGACGTCATTATCGGCTTTCTTACTGAACTTTCATAAATACTCATATACTGTGTTGTTTTTATGTGTGTTTGTTACTTTATTACTTGAACCTCTGTGCCGTTGGCAAGGGCATTTTGGCCGGCAATTACGACCTCGGCTCCTGATGCAACTCCCGAGATAATCTCGTATCTGTCGCCCATACGCTTGCCAATCTGTATCTTGTCGTAGCTGACTTTGCCGTTTGAGTGGGTGTATATGTAATAGTCGCCACTACCTGCCTGCTTGATGACAGCTGCGTCGGGGACTACTACGTGGTTGGCCTCGCCGAAGTTGATTGTGGCGTGTCCGAACATTCCGGGACGCACGCGACGGTCGTTGTTCGAGAGGGTAATCTCAACGGGGAATGTGTGTGTGGCGGGGTCGATGGTGGGGTAGATGATGTTCACTTTTCCTGTGAATGTCTCCTCGCCGTAGGTCTCGAATGTGAGTGTTACGTCGGCGCCTTTCTTAACCTTTGAGAAGTATTTTTCGCTTACGTTCACTTTCATTTTTACGGGGGTTATCTGCTCCACTACAAGGATGGGCTGGCCGCCGTACATATCGCCGTTGTCGTAGTTACGTGCCGATACTACACCGTTTATGGGGCTTACAAGCACTGTGTTTTCGAGGCGGTTTTTGAGGGCTTTCTCGTTTACTTCGAGTGCGGTCTTTGCATTGTCATATTCGGCTTTTGAAGCTCCGCCCACTTTGTAGAGCTCGGCTACGCGGTTAAATTCAATGCGTTGGTTCTCGACTTGCAGTGTCAGCTGCTCAAGGTTGCTGGCGTCAAGCTCAACTAATTTTTGGCCTTTAACAACATTGTCGCCAACCTCGACAAGGATTCTGTCGATGCGCAGGGGTGCGTTGGGGATAATGTTGTTCTTTACTTCGGCCTCGACGGTTGTTGCAAAGGTCTCGGTCTGTGCAACTGCCTCGGCTGTTACTTGTGCAATTTTTACATTGGGCTTTGTTGTCTCTTGACTGCTTTGTGCGCTTTTCTCTTCGCTGCTGCACGAGCAAAGGGTGAGTGCAGCGGCAATTGTCATTAGTGTCAGATGTTTCTTCATAATTGTATTGTGTTTTTTATTCTTTTCCTAATACTGTATTGAGCTCGGACTGGGCTACAAGATAATCGAAGATGGTGTTGTTGTAGGCCAGCTGTGTGTTGGTCAGCGATACTTGTGAGTTGTTCAGTTCGAGGATTGTTCCTTTACCCACCTCGTAGCGTTTTTGGCTTATGGTGAGGCCTTTTTGTGCCTGTTCTACTGCTAATTTGCTCGATTGAAGCTGCTCGGCACTTGTCTTCATATTGTCGATGTAGCTCTGTGCCTGCATATTCAGCATACGCTCGGTGTTCAGACGATTTTCGGCCAATTGGCTCTGTTGTATCTTGTTGCTTTTGAGTTTTGTAAAGTTGCTTGCCTTGAAGAGGGGGATGCTCAGTGATAGGGTGAGCGATGATGCGTTGCTCCAATTGTAGTTGTTTACTTCCCAGTTGGTGTTGGACATTGACTGGTATTGGTAGCTGCCGACAAGGGCAAGAGTGGGCTGGAACGACGTGTTGAGTATTTTGCGCTGTTTTCTCAGAAGCTCGGCATTGAGG
>CAYYEL010000009.1:0-1912 GCA_964470845.1 uncultured Bacteroidaceae bacterium
CTTATGGATATAAATGGAAAAAGGAGTTGATGGAAAAAGATAAAATTATTCTTCCTATTACTTCTTCTGGCTCCATCGACTATCAATTTATGGAAACATATATTCGTGCCATCGAGAAATTGACAATTCAGAGAGTTAAGGATTGGAGAGATAAAGAGATTGCAACAACTAAGAATATTATTGTGGATGATACCAAGCTGAGATAGAGTAAAAAATACGGACTGAGTACAAAGATTATTTAAAGTAGCATTATGGAAAACTTAGATAAACTCATATTGGAACTATGTAAACTTCCCAATGAATCAGGGTGGGTAGAATTCAAACACAATAATTGTGACCCTAAAATGATTGGAGAGGATATAAGTGCATTGGCTAACAGTGCTGTTATAGCCGACCGAAGTCATGCTTATATGATTTGGGGTATTGATGATGCAACCCATGAGGTGGTAGGAACAAAGGTTCGTCTTAAACAAGAAAAGAAGGGTAACCAAGAACTTGAAAATTGGCTACGTTATCTGTTATCGAAAAATGCCGATTTTGAGTTTCAATCTGTTGATATTGAGGGAAAGCATATTGAAATTCTCATTGTCTCAAAATCCATTGGTGTACCGGTAACTTTTGAGAAGATAGAATATATTCGTGTCGGTAGTTATACAAAGAAGTTGATGGAATTTCCGTCATTGCAGGCACAATTATGGGACAGACTTCGTCATGAACAATTTGAGGATACATACGCTATGATTGATTTGCAATTTGAGGATGTTATTCGCCACTTGAATTGTGAAGCATACTTTGAATCATTAAATATGCCTGTCCCCACAAGTCCGGAAAGGTACGCTCATTATCTTCAAGAAGAAGGGATTGCAGTGAAACAAGACAATGGATTGTTTGCAATTACGAATCTTGGTGCTATACTATTTGCCAAAAGATTATCAGACTTTCCACGTGTTGGAAGAAAAGCCATTAGGGTTGTTCAGTATGAAGGGAATAATAGATTAACAATACTAAAAGAGGATACTGCCAACGAGGGGTATGCCATCAGTTTTGGGAATGCTGTAAAATTGGTTAACAATTTGTTACCTTCAAAAGAAGATATAAATTCTGTGCTGAGAAAGACTGTAAGCACTTTTCCACTTCCTGCAATTAGAGAGGCAATTGCCAATTCTCTGATTCATCAAGATTTTTTCCTTACAGGTACAGGACCTGTTATTGAAATATTTGAGAACCGTGTGGAAGTTACAAATCCAGGTACACCATTGGTGGATATCATGAGAATTGTTGATAATCCTCCTAAATCTCGCAACGAAAAGTTAGCGTCAATCATGCGAAGATTGAATATGTGCGAAGAATTAGGACGTGGTTGGGATAGAATGGTTATCAGTTGTGAGGTACAAAAACTTCCTGCACCACGCATACAGATCTACCAAGAATCAACAAAAGTATCCTTATTCTCTCATTTGGAATTTGCAAATATTCCAATGGCGGATAAGATTTGGTCAACCTATCTCCATACATGTATTAAATTTACGGAAGGGGATGCTTTAACTAATAGTTCGCTAAGAGAAAGATTTGGTGTACCAGAGACTTCGGCAGGTAGTATATCTCGTTTGATAAAAGAAGTGTTAGGAAAGAAACTAATTAGACCATTAGACCCAAGCACTGCTCCCAGATATATGAGATATATTCCTATATGGGCATAGTTAACTTGCCTGCAACTTGCTATACACTTCATAAAAATAAGTAACACGCTGTTTATTAAGGCTATGCAATCACAAATTAACTTGCTTGCAATTTGCGGGAACAATTGATATAGACAATAAATAGTTGAGGTTTCATACAAAGTAGCCAAACTTTTTACTCTATCAAGGAATTTGGCTACTTTTGTATCAGAGTTGTTTGACAAAGCATAACG
>CAYYEL010000009.1:1922-39269 GCA_964470845.1 uncultured Bacteroidaceae bacterium
ACCAACAACTTTCTATCATAGCATTCTCTATTTGTGTATCAATCAGATACGGGATAATTGATTATCCACAGCAAAGATACAACATTTTTTAGTATAAAATTGCGTGAGTTGTAAAAATGTAGGCTGTACTCTTTAATATTTTGCCATACAAATTTTATAGCTTCATAAAATAAGTTTAATTTTGCTACGTTATTATATAGCACGCGATACGCGTTTTTTAAACAAAAATAGTATGGAGGCGCAATATAAGATAGATAAAGTACCCGAGCCCACGCTGCGACGTCTGCCGTGGTATCTCTCTGTTTGTCGTTTGCTGAAGACGCGTGGCGAGACTTATGTCTCATCGACACGTTTGTCGAAGGAGACGAATATTGTAGCCTCGCAGATAGCAAAAGACCTTTCGTGTGTGAATATCGTGGGCCGTACACGTGTGGGATACGAGATTGACAATCTGCTCGAAGTGCTTGAGAGTTTTCTTGGGTTCAACACTTTGCACAAGGCTTTTCTCTTTGGTGCCGGCCGATTGGGCGGTGCTCTGCTCAAGGATTCGGGACTGCGACAGTTTGGTCTTGAGGTTGTTGCTGCGTTCGATAATAACCCTCGTGTCGTGGGACATAATATCTCGGGTATTCCGGTGTATCATATAAGCGAGATTGGTGCAAAAATGCGTCGGCACAATGTGAAGATAGGTATTCTGACAGTGCCCATCGAGAGTGCGCAGGAGGTTGCCGACAGAATGGTGGTGTGGGGCATAAAGGCTATATGGAATTTTACCCCTTTGCGCATACGTGTCCCCGAGGATATTGTGGTACAGAATACTTCGCTCTATGCCCATTTGTCGTTGATGTTCAATCGTCTCGACAGCCTTGAACAGGGGCAGGAAATATAAACAATTATACACGCAATTACAACTTATGAAGATAATAGCAGTTGGCAAGAATTATGCCGCACACGCAATAGAATTTGATGGAACGGGTGAAAAACCCGTCGAGCCGATAATATTTTTTAAACCCGACTCGGCTATATTGAAGAACGGAAAGCACTTTTATCTGCCCGACTGGATGGGACGCATCGACTACGAGGCCGAGATTGTGGTGCGTATCAATCAGCTGGGGCGCAGTATCCCCGAGCGCTTCGCTCGACGCTACTACGATGCAATAACCGTAGGCATTGACTTTACCGCACGTGATATTCAGCGCAAGGCAATTGCCGAGGGGCATCCGTGGGCGCTATCTAAGGGCTTCGACTGCTCGGCAGTGCTTGGCGAGTTTCATCCGGTTGAGAATTATGATATTAAGAATGTAGATTTTACGCTCACTATAAACGACGCAGTGGTGCAGAGCGCAAATACCTCGCAGATGCTCTTCTCGGTAGATGAGATTATTGCCTACGTGAGCCGCTTCTGTACGTTAAAGACGGGCGACCTTATATTTACAGGCACTCCTGCCGGCGTTGCCCCCGTAAAGGTGGGCGACTATCTGAAAGGTTATATAGGACAGGATAAAGTGCTCGATTTTCGTGTACGCTGATGAAGAATATTAGAAAAATAATTACACTTATATTGTTGCTCGTTTCCCCGGGGGTAATGGCACAGTTTATCGACGTCGATTGGAGTACAATGACACGCGACACTCTGTTGCCCCGTTACTCGACAATGATTGAGCTCGGCGACGACTACATAATGTACGACTATAAAGCTGCAATTGAGTACCCCGAGTTTGTACCTATGAGCAGCGATGAGGTTAAACATTTTCGCTTGGAGACACTGCCCGAGGGGCTTCCTGCCTATCCTTGCGTGAATGCCTCGGTGGGCGTCTCGGCCAAACGCGGGCAGCTCGATATTAGTTTCGTTCCCATAGTGTTTGCCGACGGACGTTTTATGCGCATAAACTCCTTTAAATTGGTCGTTAATCGTACGTTGAATGTTCCTGCGGCTTTGTCGCGACTGAATAGTCGCGCCGCCTTGCAGCAACGTTATACAAACAGCTCGGTGCTTGACACAGGACGCTGGGTGCGAATATCGGTAAAAGAGAGCGGTGTACACAAAATAACCACAGCCGAACTTAAACGTATGGGATTTAATAATCCCGAGCGGGTGCGTCTCTTCGGCTATGGCGGCCGCATACTGCCCGAAAAGAATCTGCACAGCCTGCCCGACGACCTGAAAGAGATTCCTCTGTGGCGCGAGAAGGATTATGTACTCTTCTTTGCCAACGGAACAGTGCGCTGGGAGTATTCCTCGGGACGCTTTATCCACAGCCAAAATGTATATTCTAAGGAGGCTTGTTATTTACTTAACGAGGGCAGCGACGAGCCTGCGCAATTTCCCAAGCAGCAACTCTCGGCGACAGTGAGCAATGTTTATGATACTTACCCCGATTATGCACTGTACGAGAAAGAGGAAAAGACACTTTGTACCTACGGCCGTAAACTCGTTGAGCAGTACGACTATTCGTCGGGGCGCACGGTGAGTTACCGTTTCCCGCTCGATGGGGTAGTCGAGGGGCAACGTGCCAATATCGACCTTTCGTTTGGCAGCAACGCAACATCGGATAGTCGGGTGTCGGTCGATGTTAACGGTGCGCATATAGGCTCGCTGGGTATTGCTTTGGCAGGAAGCACCGACCACGGACGCATTGCCAACGTCTCGCTGGTGGCGCAGTCGGGATTTACCGAAAATACAACTATAAAACTAACGCACACGGTGCAGGATGCAAGCCTCTCGGGGTACCTCGATTATCTGCGTCTGAATTTTACACGTAAGTTGGCCTTGCGAGGCTCTGATATAGAGTTTCGTGGCAACCGTTCATCGGGTAACGCAACATTCAAAATTGCAAATGCCACAGCCGATACGCACGTGTGGAGGGTTACCGAGCAATGGGCCACAGCTGAACTCGAAGCTCAATTGGTCGATGGCACGCTCACAGTGGTTGCTCCGGCGTCGTATAACGAGCAACTTGTGGCAGTGAATGTAAAGGGGAGTTTTCCATCGGTAACAAAGGTCGAAGATGTCCCCAATCAGAATCTGCACGCTATCGAAGATGTTGATATGATAATCATCGTTCCATCCAATGGGGCGTTTCTTGCAGCGGCCGATCGTTTGGCCGAGGCGCACCGTAAGCATGATAATCTAAAGGTTACGGTGGTTACTGCTGCACAGGTATATAATGAATTCTCTTCGGGTACGCCCGACGCAACAGCCTACCGTCGATTGATGAAGATGTTGTACGACCGTGCCGCAGATGCTGCGACAGCACCCAAATACCTGCTTCTCTTTGGCGACGGTCTCACCGACAACAGGCTTATAACCTATCCGCGAATGAGTGCCGATAATTTCCTGCTCACCTATCAGTCGGAAAATTCGGTAAGCGCCGTGCGCTCGTATGTGCTTGAGGACTATTTTGCTCTGCTCGACGATGGCGAGGGTGGTAATTTTGTGCGCGATAAGGTGGATATTTCAGTGGGGCGTATCCCCGTACAGACGTCGGCCGACGCTTCGGCAGTGGTTGATAAACTAATAGCATATATTGAGAATCGCAATCCCGGTGCTTGGCAGAATAAAGTGTTGCTTATGGGCGACGATGGCGACGTAACTATACCCAACCAGCATATGAAAGACGCCGAGGCAATAGCCGAGCGTATAGCCGAGGCAAATCCCGCATTTATGATTAACCGCATCTATTGGGACGATTATCCGATGGAGGTACTCTCGACGGGAAACAGTTATCCGATGGCTACACAAGCAATATACGACCGCCTCGACGAAGGGGCGCTTATTGCCAACTATTCGGGACACGGCAGCGCTAATTTGTTGTCGCACGAGCAGACGTGGAAAGCATCTGATATGTCGGCATTAAACTCGCCTCGCGTGCCCTTTTGGGTAACAGCCTCGTGCGACATTGGCCCGTTTGATATGGGCGACGGCTCGCTGGCCGAGAGAGCAATGCTCAATCCCAACGGTGCGGCAATAGGACTTTTTACAACAACGCGTACAGTGCTTCAGGTTTATAATGCTATTATCAACCAAAAATTTATGCAGCTGCTGCTGACGGCCGACGCCGATGGTAATTATCCATCGGTGGGCGATGCAATGCGTATGGCAAAATGCGCTGTAATATCCGAGGCAACCGACCTATCCGAGAATAAATTGCAGTATGTGCTCATAGGCGACCCTGCCCTCAGATTGCACATTCCACGTTGCAAGGTGGTGGTCGATAAATTCAATGGTGGCGACGTTTCGCTTGCAGGACAGGTTCAGGCCGGCGGCACTGTTGTTGTCGAGGGTTATGTGGCACACCCCGACGGCTCGCCGATAACCGATTTTCGCGGAGTGGTGCAACCCACGCTGTTCGACTGTGTCGAGACAGTTTCGACACGCGACAATACAGGACTGGGAAAATTTGAGTATGTAGCCTATCCTAATCGACTTTTTGTAGGGAGCGACTCGGTGGTTGACGGACGTTTCAAGCTGACTATCCCTGTGCCTATGGATATAAGCTACCGAGGCGAAAAAGGAATGCTCAATCTGTTTGCTGTTGATACGTTGGGAAGATTGGCTCAGGGTTATTATGATAATTTTACAGTGGGAGGCACTGCGCCTTCGACAAACAATGATGCAAAAGGCCCACAGATAAAAATGTATCTCAACACTCCCGAGTTTATCGACGGCGACGAGGTTAACGCAACGCCTTGTCTCTTTGTCGAACTCTTCGATGAAAATGGAATAAATACCGTCGGCACGGGTATCGGACACGATATTATGGCTATTGTCGATAATGATAAATTCCATACATATAATCTGAACAGTGCGTTTGTGCCTGTTGTGGGCGATTATCGCAGTGGAACAATAGAGTATCCGCTCTCGCAACTATCCGAGGGCGAGCACACGTTGCTGCTGCGTGCGTGGGACCTTTTCAATAATTCGTCAACCGACACGCTCACTTTTGTTGTAGTGCCCAATCTGGCTCCCGATTTTATAGACATAAGAGTAACACCCAATCCTGTGCAATATGGACAGAAAACAGCCTTTGTGCTTACACATAATCGTCCGCACAGCGAGCTCGACATAACAATAGAGGTGTTTAATTTACAAGGACAGATGCTGTGGCAGCATAGCCAATGCCTTGCGAGCACAAGCACTGAGTGTGTGATTGATTGGGATGTTACCGCAACCGGCGGACAACCGATGCCAACAGGGGTATATGTTTATCGTGCACGCCTCTCGTCGGACGGTAGCAGTGAACAGACAAAAACAGAAAAAATAATAATCCTGAACAATAAATAATAGAAAAGTAAGTTTAAATAAGTAGCCGTTTCCTTAGGCTCGGAAAAATGATAAAAACGACAAAAAGTATGATGAAAAATAGAATACTGCCTACGCTTTTAGGTATTATGCTTGCTCTGCCTCTGTTGGCTCAAAAAGAGCAATTTAACCCCGTAAATACAGGAGTAACCTCGCTATCCATTGCGCCCGATGCGCGTGCCGGAGCGCTTGGCGATGTAGGCGTTGCCACCGAGGCCGATGTAAACTCGCAATATTGGAATCCGGCAAAATATCCGTTCAATATTGCGCGTGCAGGATTGTCAATGTCTTATACGCCGTGGCTGCGTCAGTTGGTAAGCGATATTGACCTTGCTTATCTGACGGGCTTTTATCGTATAGGCGACTATTCGGCAGTGAGTGGTTCGCTGACTTATTTTTCGCTTGGCGAGGTGCTTGCCGAGGAATATACCATAAAACCTTATGAGTTTGCTATCGACGTTGCTTATTCGCGTATGCTCTCCGAGACTTTTTCGGCAGCGGTTGCATTGCGTTTCATATATAGCGACCTGCAATACGACTATGCCGAGGATATGGAACCCGGCTCGGCCTTTGCTGCCGACCTTGCCCTGTACTATAATAACTATATAATGCTGGGTAACCGCGAGTGTATGTTGGGTCTTGGACTTAATGCTTCGAATATCGGTAGTAAAATATCGTATGACGGAGGAAATACTAATGAATTTATTCCTACCAATCTGCGTATAGGTGCTTCGATTCTTGTGCCCATCGACGAGTATAATACAATCTCGTTCAGTGCCGATATTAACAAATTGATGGTGCCCACACGTCCCACTTACGCTCAGTTTCTTGAGGAGGAAGGTTACGAGCCCGATGATAATTCAAAATATTCCGAGTATCAAGGATGGTTGGAATCGACCGGATATAATGATATTTCGTCAATCTCGGGTATTTTTAAGTCGTTCGGTGATGCACCCGGCGGATTCAGCGAGGAGCTTAAAGAGATATATGGAGGTATAGGCGTTGAATATTGTTATAACCAGCAATTTGCGCTGCGTGGAGGCTACCACTACGAGAATGAGTATAAGGGTAATAGAAAATATTTTACATTGGGCGCCGGATTCAAAATGAGCGTGTTCTCGCTCGATGCGGCCTATCTTATCTCGACTGCGCAGAGCAACCCGCTCGACCAGACGCTGCGTTTCTCGCTGTCGTTTGATATGGACGGCCTCAGAGATCTTTTCGGACGCTAAAATTGAAATAATATATATATGATACGTGTAGGCTTTGGAATGGACGTTCATCGTTTGGTCGAAGGACGTGATTTGTGGATAGGCGGAGTGAAAATCCCATACGAGCGTGGGCTCGACGGGCACTCCGATGCAGATGTGCTCATTCACGCGATATGTGATGCTTTATTGGGTGCAGCCAATTTGCGTGATATTGGTTACCAGTTTCCCGATACGTCGGGCGAGTTTAAGAATATAGATAGTAAAATCCTTTTACGTCGCACCAATGAACTTTTAAAAGATAAAGGCTATCGCATAGGGAATATTGATGCAACGGTGGCTGCACAGGCGCCAAAATTAAATCCTCATATTCCTACAATGCAACAGGTTATGGCCGAGGTTCTGCAAATAGATCCCGATATTCTGTCGATAAAAGCCACAACTACCGAAAAATTGGGATTCGAGGGGCGCAAGGAGGGTATCACAGCCTATGCTGTTGTGCTTATTGAAAAGTAATTTTGGTAAAATGTCGCTGATATTCAATAAAATAACACGTATGGCCGCAATTTGTGTTGCGGCCATATTGTTTGCTTCGTGTGCCACGCTATCGACAAGCGGAGTGGGGCGTGTAAAGCGCTACGAGATTCAGAGTGAGCGCCTGCCACAGAGTTTCGACGGTTGCGACATTGCATTTATATCTGATACTCACTATCCGAGCAAATTTACTCGCAAGCGTCTGGCGAAAGTCATACGGCGGTTGCGCAAATTACAACCGCAGATGCTGCTCTTGGGTGGCGATTATGTTACTGCCAATGAATATATCGGGGAAATTTTCGATTCAATTTCACGTATAAATACAAAATATGGAACGTATGCAGTGCTTGGTAATCACGAGTTTAAGCGTGCCGATGCAATAAAAGAGGCTATGCAAGAGTACAATGTACGTTTGTTGCAGGACGAGGCTGTGGCACTCTCGGCCGATAGTACGCTGTTTGTCGTAGGAGTGAAGAACCCTTTTAAGGTAGATACGCTTACACCACTGCCCACTGCAGCTGTTGCCGACAGTGTCTTCGTGATACTTCTTGCGCACACGCCCGACTATGCTCAAAGGGTTGATGTACAGGCTGATATTGTTCTCTCGGGACACACACACGGTGGGCAGGTAACACTCTTCGGGTTATACGCACCTGTTGTTAATTCGCTATATGGACGGCGCTTCCTTACAGGGCTCAACTATACCTCGCGAGGCGTTCCTGTAATTACAACAAACGGCGTTGGTACATCGCGTCGTAAGGTTCGCTTTTGTGCTCCCAGCGAGATTGTCTTTATTACGTTGCGCCGTGTCAATAAAAAATGACTCCTTTTCTTGTCAATAGTTGTTTTTTAGCATAAAAACACTATTTTTGCATATCGTATGTGAACTTAGAAGTTGTTTGCCGGGCTGTATAATTGAAAAACTCTATTAAGAATATAAAAACAAAGAAACGGCAGCTTTGGCAATGGCATTTTTATTGAGAATTTATACATTTTCTTAACGGGACAATGACAAAATATGACCTTTTTATAAGCTGCTCTTGCGAGGATTCTAGTGAGGTGAATAGCATTGTGAGCACTCTGCAACAACGTATCAGCTCGCTCTCTTGTTACACCGATACAGCAAACGATGAATTTAATGATACAGTAAAAACTGCAATTGAAAATTCATCGTGTTTGTTATATGCGCAGTCCGAAATATCTATTCAAACATCAAGGGTCAAGGAAGAGGTGTTATATGCAAAAAAACTCGGTAAAAAGGTCTTTCCGTTGCTTCTCGATGGTGCAAAAATACGTGGCTGGTATATGTTTAAATTCGGTAGCTTGGAATTTGTAGATTCTACGAAGCCCGAGGCTATGGAAAAACTTATTGCCGACCTTATACTTTTGACGGGTAAAGCCTCCTCTGACACCAATGAACAAAATGTCGAAGAATCTGTGAAAATAGACCATTTCAACGGGGACTTTCGGCAAGATGATGCGCCCGTGGAGGCCGAGGCTGAAGTTGTTGATGAAGTTGACGAAAATAACAACACTGCACCTGATAACAGTCCCTTTAGATTTGTTTATAAAGTTAATGTATCCAAGGATGTAGAAAATGACGATTCCATCGAGGAGTTTGACGTCCCCGACAGCGCCTCTGATTATGACGCTGCCGACGCTCCCGACGACGCCCCCGTTTATGACGCTGCCGACGCTCCCGACAGCGTCCCCGACTGCGTCCCTGATTATGACGCGGCCGATGCTCCCGAACAACATAATAAACCGGCAACAGAGTTACAATATATTAACGATAAAAAAGAAGAACTTGCAGAGGCGGACAAAGCCTCCTCGCCGACAGCACAAAATAATAGCGGCAAACTTATTTTCTTTGCTATCCTTGCGCTCATTTATCTGTTTAATGATTTTTTCGACGGCCCTAAATATGACACCGAGCGACAATTCTACTACAACCGTGCTGCGGTTGAAACTGATGGCAAATGGGGCTTTATCGACAACGAGGGCGACGAGATTGTTGCACCGAAATATACCTCGGTCAATGATTTCAGCAACGGCTTTGCCGAGGTTGAGTCCTATGGAAAATGGGGAATTGTGAATTTAGAGGGCAGAGAGATTATCCCGACGATATATGATAATGTATCGTCCTCGGCCGAAGAGGGTGTCTTTATTGTAAAATCAAATGACAAATATGGCCTTGTAAATAGCGTCGGCCGAAGTCTGACGCCTATAAAGTATGACAAGATAGGCGTTTTTGTCAACGGTCGTGCAGTTGTGGAACTTGAATCGAAAAACGGAATAATTGATAAAGACGGAAAAGAAATTATTCGGCCCGTTTACGATTATGCCGATGACGTTAAGGATGGTTTTTCGCGCGTCAGAGTGAATGGCAAATGGGGCTTTGTGAACGATAAGGGCTATGAGATTGTGCCTCCAAAATACGATGAGGCAAATTCTTTCTCCAATTATCGTGCGGCCGTGTGCTTGAATAATAAATGGGGCTTTATCGACCGCAAAGGCAAAGAGAAAGTAGTGCCTAAATTTGATGCGGTGGAAAATTATCACAGCAAACGTGCCTTAGTGTGTTTGAATGGAAAATGGGGCGCTGTGGATATGAACGGCGTATTTGTTATAGAGCCTAAGTGCGATAGTATTCTGCAATTAGGCGGAGTGTTTAAGACTTATATCAAAGGGGAAATTCTTTATCTTGATGCCGTGGGTAATAGGATAACAAGGTAGGCTTTGTCCTGTGTATAGTTAAGAATTATCGGATGGGTGCAATCGCAGTTTGCGAATGTGGTAACTTTTCTCTGAAAAATTTTGATGAGTATGGATTGCTTTAATTCGGTTGATAAACAATATATAGCTCGCTGTCTGCAATTGGCGCGATGCGGATGGGGGAGTACCTCGCCCAATCCTATGGTTGGTGCAGTTATTGTGTGCAACGGACGCATAATAGGCGAGGGGTATCATATTCGTGCCGGAGAGCCACACGCCGAGGTTAATGCAGTGGCCTCGGTTAAAAATGAGGATAGGCATCTGCTTAGATGTTCGACGATTTACGTCTCTCTTGAACCCTGTTCGCACTATGGAAAAACACCGCCTTGTTGCGAGCTTATAATAGAGTGTGGAATACCTCGTGTGGTTATTGCAGCTACCGACCTGAATGCGCAAGTGAACGGTGCAGGTATTGCCCGAATGAGGAGGGCCGGTGTCGAGGTGGTTACGGGTGTGCTTGCCGATGAGGCATATAATTTAAATAAAAAATTCTTTACATTGCATAGGTTAGGGAGGCCTCATATAACACTGAAATGGGCGCAGACTGCCGATGGCTTTATCGACCGTTGGCGCAACAGTGCTGACGGTGCTGAGCCGCTTGCAATCTCCACCCCCGTGTCGTTAACGGCAATGCACCGACTGCGTGCAAGCTGCGACGCGATTCTTGTGGGGCGACGTACAGCGTTGCTTGATAACCCTTCGCTGACGGTGCGGCATTGGGGAGGGCGCAATCCTATACGCCTTGTGGTTGACCGTGAAGCGCTGTTGCCCGCGTCGTTACGTATTTTTGATGCGTCGGCCGAAACAGTTGTTTTTACCTGCTTGCCGGTGGAGGGAAAATTTGGCGAGAATGTCCGGCAGGTGAAGCTCGACGAGGCGGTAGATGTTCCCTCGCAAATACTCGCGCATCTGTCTGCGCTCAAAATAAACAGCCTTCTTGTCGAGGGTGGTGCCCGGCTGTTAAGCCTCTTTCTTGCTGCCGACCTTTGGGATACCATAAGGGTCGAGTGTAATAATCGTTTGAAAATAGGCGAGGGCGTTGCCGCGCCTTCTCTGCCCGAAGGGGTGCAGCCAACGGTAACAAGCTGCGGCGATAATGAAATTTATCTTTTCGAGCGATAAAAAACCCTAAATTATTATAAATAAAGCGCAACTTTGTCGCAGATACCAAAAAATGTTGCTAATTTTGCAAGTTGAAATTAAATATCATTTTTTATGAAAAAACTGCTGGCAATATATTTGGCAATCTGTTCAACTGCTTTTTTGTGCACATCGTGTTTCAGTGATGATGAGGATGAGGTTATAACTTATCCTTTCGCTGCACTCACTTCTTTTTCGATAGGTTCGTTCAGGGTTTATACTCCTGCGGTAACAAGCAACGGAAAGGACACAACCTATGTTAAGACTGTACCGGGCAGTTACTATCCGTTTATCATAGATCAAAAGAATCTTGAGGTTTATAATCCCGATTCTTTACCTATGGGCGCCGACGTCTCCAAGTTGACGACAGGCGTTGCTTGCGATGGCCTTGCCTATTTTTATACCGACAGCACAGATACATACGAGCTTGCATCATCGGCCGATTCAATAGACCTGAGCAAGCCTCGCAAACTGCTTGTTGCATCGACCAACGGTGTCAACATTCAGTCCTATACGGTGCGTGTGAATGTCCACACCATCGACCCCGAAAAGATGTATTGGCAGCAGATGGCCGAAGCGCCTGTTGTAACACCGCTGCGTGTAATAATTGTCGATGATAGGATGCTGCTCTTTGGGCTTAATGACGAGGGTGTCCGAGTGTTGACAACAATCTCGCTTGCCGACGCCGATGCTTGGAGTGCAACGGCGACACTCTCGGGAGCTGCCATCGACCTTGGCAGCATACAACAATTATCCGACACTTTGTATGCCAATGATAATGACGGTGCAATATATTCTTCGGCCGACGGAATAAACTGGAGTGCAGTAGCAATCTCTTGTCCGATAAAGCAACTTATTACGTCGCAACAGGGCGACAGTCGTTTGTGGGCAGTAACAGCAACCGATAGTGTCGCTTACAGCACCGATGGCGTAAATTTTGTGGCGGTGCAACCTCTTGAGGCCGATTTTCCGCTTTATAACATATCGGCAGCCATCTATCCGCTAAAAACAAATCCCAATATTTTGCGCACGATACTGACAGGCTATGCAACCGATGCAGCAGGCTCGGAGCCTCAGGTGTGGAACATACTCTCAAGCGAAAAGAAGTGGTCGCATTATGAACCTGCGGGCGATGGTACATTCGACTGTCCGGCGCTGAAGCCTTTGGCAGTGGTACACTATGACAATATGCTATATGCATTCGGAGGCAAGGGGACAGCTGCTTCCGAGGCGGTCGGTGCATTTGAGGCGATATATGCTTCGCGCGATAATGGCCTCAGTTGGAATGCGCTGGCCAATGTTGCGCTGCCCGCCGGGCTTGTCGGCCTCGATGTTCCCTTTGTATCTACGGTTGATAATGACAATTTCCTGTGGATAGTAACGGGCGGTGAAAAGCCCACGGTGTGGCGCGGACGAATAAATCGCTTGTCATTCTAATGATAGAATATTAACTCGGGCAACGACGTAAACGACACTACAAATGAAACTTTTGGCACGCAAAATGATACTACTGCTGTTGGGCGCACTTCTGTGTCCCGCTGTGATGCTGCGTGCCGAGGAACTTGAGTATCGCTACGAGTTAGGAGGAATGCTGGGCGGCAGTTTTTATCTTGGCGATGCCAACTACACGGCTCTGTTCAAGAATATGAACATTATGGGCAGTGCCCTGTGGCGTTACAATCTGAATCCGCGTATGGCTATAAAAACCAATCTTGCAGTGGCGCGGATAGAGGGCTCGACCGCCGATGGCGAGAATAGATTCCCCGGTGGGGATACCGACTTCAGCCGTACTCTTTACGACCTTGGAGCACAATTCGAGTACAACTTTTTTGCATATGGCGAGGGCACAGGCTACAAACGCACTCATCGTCTCGCACCGTATGTGTTCGCCGGGCTGGGCTTTACTTTTGCCCCCGAACCCGTCGATAATGTCTTTACAGTCAATATCCCAATGGGACTTGGTGTCAAATATAAATTGGCTCCGCGCCTGAATTTGGGCTGCGAATTATCGTTCCGCTTCACAATGAGCGACAAGCTCGACGTAACAAAGCCCGAGACTCCCGTGCTCGACGACCCTTACGGAATTGTGAGCGATGGACTTAAGAATAAAGATAGCTACGCCTTTTTAGGCATATTCCTGACATACGACTTATCACCAAAATACCGAAAATGCAATAATTGATATATATAGACTATGGAATACAACGAAATTATAGATAGGAACAATGTTCCGCAACATATTGCCATAATAATGGACGGCAACGGTCGCTGGGCTCGTCAGCGTGGCCTTGAACGTAGCGAGGGGCATCAAGCCGGTGCAGCTACAGTGCGTAAATTGGTCGAAAATGCACTTAAAATAGGTGTGCGTTATCTTACATTATATACATTCTCGACCGAAAATTGGAATCGTCCGCAGGCCGAAGTGGCAGCGCTTATGGTGCTTCTGTTCGAGAGTATCGAGGAGGAGATTTTTATGAAGAACAACGTGGGCTTTAGAGTAGTGGGCGACCTTAGCAAACTGCCCGAAAAGGTGCGCGAGCGTCTGGCTGCCTGCGAAGAGCGTACCAAGAACAACGACTCAATGACAATGGTTCTTGCACTCAGCTACTCGTCGAAATGGGAAATTACCGAGGCTGTACGCTCTATTGCAACACGTGTGCAACAGGGTACTCTGTCGGTTGATGACATTGACGATAACCTAATCTCAAACTCACTGGCTACCAACTTTATGCCCGACCCCGACCTTCTTATAAGAACGGGAAAGGAGCAGCGTCTGAGTAATTTCCTCTTATGGCAGTGCGCCTATTCCGAGTTCTATTTTACCGAGGTTCTGTGGCCCGATTTTGATAATAACGAATTGTGCAAAGCTGTGTATGAGTATCAGCAGCGTCAGCGTCGTTTCGGAAAAACAGGTGAACAGGTTGTCGAAGAGAATAATAAATGATAAAACAGCAAGCGATGATATATAATCAACAAAAAAAGGAAAAAACGCAATTCTACCCAATGGGCGGCCTTGTACGCATTGCAACGATACTATTGTTGTTGCTTGTTACAAACGCGTGCGAGATTTTTGCACAGGCCGGTAAGGTGGTTAATCCCACTATACTATATTCGGGTACGCCGCGTAAATATGTTATTGGCGGAATAAATGTTACAGGCGTCGAGAATCAAGAGCCTTACGTGATAATAGGCCTCTCGAATTTGTCGGTGGGCGACGAAATTACCATTCCGGGCGAGGCAATCACTGCTGCCGTTAAACGCTATTGGGAGTTTGGACTGTTCTCGGACGTGAGTATTACAGCCGATAGTATCGTCGGTTCAAAAATATATCTGGGCATACACCTTAAACAAAGTCCGCGTGTATCACAAATAAACATCAACGGCGTTAAAAAAAGCGAGCGCGAGGATATTGAAGCACAGATAGGAATATTCAAGGGTAACCAGATTACACCTGATATGGTGAGCCGTGCCAAACGCGTCATTGAGCGTTATTTCGAGGGCAAGGGTTATAAAAACGCCGAGGTTAATATTATGCAGCGTCCCGACGTAAATGCCGATAATCAGATGATTGTTGATGTAAACGTCGATAAGAAAGATAAAATCAAAGTACATAAGATATATATAAACGGTGTCGAGGCGCTTCCCGACAAGAAGGTGCGCTACGCAATGAAAAAGACACGCGAAAAGACTACATTAAAGAATTTCTGGCACACTTTCCTGCGCTCGAAGAAATTTACCGAGGAGCGTTACGAGGGCGATAAAGAGAATATAATCTCGCTGTACAACGAGCACGGCTACCGCGACGCGCTTATTGCTACCGACAGCGTAGTACCCTACGACGACAAGAGCGTCGATGTTTATCTTAATATCGAAGAGGGTAACAAATACCATCTGCGAGCAATCAATTGGGTGGGCAACAGTGTCTATTCAACAGCACAGCTCAATTATCTGTTAGGAATGAAGGCAGGCGATGTGTATAATCAGAAACTGCTCGACGAGCGTCTCAACAGCGACGAGGATGCCGTGCAGAAAATGTACTACAATCAAGGTTACGTCTTTTTGAAGATGGTACCCATTGAGGTTAGTGTCGATAACGACTCGGTCGATCTTGAGGTGCGTATGTACGAGGGTGCTCAGGCTACCATCGACCGTGTAAAGATTAGCGGTAACGACCGTCTTTACGAAGAGGTTGTGCGCCGTGAATTGCGTACACTGCCCGGCAGTCTCTTCTCGATGTCTGCTGTCGAGCGCTCTTATCGCGAGATTGCACAGATGGGACACTTCGACCCCGAAAAGGTGAACCCTAATATCGTTCCTAACCAACAGAAAGGAACAGTGGATATTGATTGGCAGCTTGTGTCGAAGAGCAGCGACCAGATTGAGGTGTCGGCCGGATGGGGACAGACGGGTGTTATTGGTAAACTGTCGCTGAAATTTACAAACTTCTCGATGCGTAACCTCTTCCGTAGGGACGGCAACCGCCGAGGCATAATACCGCAGGGCGACGGTCAGACACTCACCATCAGTGCACAGTCGAACGGTCAGTACTATCAGGCTTACAGTGTCTCGTTCTTCGACCCGTGGTTCGGTCGTAAACGTCCCAACTCGTTCTCGGTGTCGGCGTTTATGTCGGTGCAGACAGACGTTGCAAGCAGCTACTACAATTCGGCCTATTATAACAACTATTATAATTATCTGTATGGCTATGGTAACTACAACAACTATGGCTACGGATATAATAATATGTCGTCGTACTACGACCCCGACAAATATATTAAGATGTACGGATTCTCAATAGGATGGGGACGTCGTTTGCGTTGGCCCGACGATTTCTTCCAATTCTCGGCCGAGCTTAACTATCAGCTCTATTCGCTCAAGGATTGGCAGTACTTCCTTATCACCGACGGACATTGTAACAACATTAACCTTACATTGTCGCTCTCGCGTAACTCGGTAGATAATCCACTGTATCCGCGTAGTGGTTCGGAATTTTCACTCTCGGCCTCGTTTACTCCTCCCTATTCGGCTTTCGATGGCAAGGATTATGCCAATCTGGCCAAGAATCCCAAGAGCTCGACCTATAAGGACGAGTTGCGCGAGAAGCATAAGTGGATAGAGTACTACAAAATTAAATTCCGTAGCAAGACTTATACCTCGCTCACCGAGGGAAAATATAATCTTGTGCTTATGACCCGTGCCGACTTTGGTATTTTGGGTAGTTACGATAAGAATAAAAAATCGCCCTTCGAGACATTCTATATGGGTGGCGACGGAATGAGCGGATATTCGTATAACTATGCAACAGATATGGTTGCATTGCGCGGATACGACAATGGTAGTCTCACTCCGTACGGTTACGAGGGTTACGCATATACTCGTTTGGGTATGGAGTTGCGTTTCCCATTTATGTTGCAGACATCGACAAACATCTATGGCCTTGCCTTTGTTGAGGGTGGTAACACGTGGACCGAGGCGAGCCAATTTAATCTGTTCGACCTTAAACGCAGTGCCGGAGTGGGTGTACGCATCTACCTTCAGATGATTGGTCTTATAGGTATTGATTGGGCCTATGGATTCGACAAGCTCTTTGGTTCGTCGCAGTATAGTGGCAGTCAGTTCCACTTTATTTTGGGACAGGAGTTCTAATGAATGTTTAACCGGCACTGCATTGTGCCATAAAAGTTGACTTTATGAAGAGATTTTTGTTAATGGCAATTCTTACGTGCTTTGTGGCGGTAGGTGCCGAGGCACAGAAATATGCACTCATTGATATGGAGTATATATTAAAGAATATTCCTGCTTATGAACGTGCAAATGAACAGCTTAACCAACAGTCGAGACGTTGGCAGGGTGAGATTGATGTTCTTGTTGAGCAAGCTCAGACGCTTTACAAAAAGTATCAGAGCGAGTCTATGTTCTTGAGCGACGAGCAACGTACACAACGCGAGGAAGAGATTCTGGCAACAGAGAAAAAGGCCGGCGAGCTTAAACGTCTCTATTTTGGCCCCGATGGTGAGTTGTATAAAAAACGTGAGAGCTTAATGGCGCCCATTCAAGACGAGATATATAATGCGGTAAAGGATATTTGCGACACAAAGGGTTATTCGATGGTTATTGACCGTGCTTCGGCTGTAAGTATAATTTATGCTTCGCCCAAGATTGATATAAGCAACGATGTGTTGTCTAAGCTCGGGTACTCTAATTGATAGTAAGAGGTTTTGTACGCTAATATATACTGCACTCGCTTTGAAATATCAAAACTACGGTTAAGTGAGAGTAAAGTAATTTTATTAACTTTACCGAGCGGAAGTAGTTTCGTGTGAAAAACAAAGTAAACTTTGTATATCTCGCTCGTTTGTGCTAATTTGCGCTAAATCGCTAATATATACTGCACTCGCTTTGAAATATCAAAGTAAACTTTGTATATCTCGCTCGTTTGTGCTATATTTGCGCGAATTTTGTATTAGTGTCGGAAATTGCTATGCAGATAGATTCGACCCGTAATGAGAGTTATAAAAGATAAAGAATAATTTAAAATAAAGAAAAATGAAAAAGTTTTTGATTCTATTGTTGATGATGGCTCCCTTGAGCATCATCGCTCAGACACAGAAGTTTGGTTATGTAAATGCAAATGCAATTATGCAGTTAATGCCCGAGTTTACAAAGGCTCAGGCCGATCTTCAGACATTGGAGAGACAATATTCTGACGAGTTTGAGCGTCTGCGCACCGAGCTTGAGAAAAAAGGTGTTGAGTTTGAGCAGCTTAAAGACTCGCTTCCCGAGAATATACTTCAGCGCCGTTACAGCGAGCTTCAAGAACTGAATACACGTATGCAGCAATACTATCAAGAGAGCGTTCAGAATCTTGAGCAGGCCAAAATGAATAAACTCTCCGAGGTTAGTAAGGTTCTTTCGGATGCAATCCAGCGTGTAGGTCGCGAGGGTGGTTACGTGTGCGTCTTTGATATAGCAGGCGGTGTACCTTATATCAGCGAGACACTCTGCGAGGATGTATCTGAGAAGGTAAAAGCTGCGCTTGGAATTACCGGCTCGGCCGCCTCGACACAGAAGAAGTAACATAGACAATAATATGTTAAAATGAGAGGGTGGCTGCAAGGTCTCCCTCTTATATCTTTTAAAATTACAGGAGATAAGGATGATGCGAAAATTTTTAGTAATTCTGCTTATGTTGCCCCTTGCTGCCTCGGCACAGATGAAATTCGGCTATCTTAATTACAGCGAGGCTCAACAGCAAGTACCACAGTATAAAGAGGCTCAAGCTAACTACAACGAATTGCTCAAACGATGCGAGCAGGAACTATTGCGCAACGAAGAGGAGCTTACACGCAACTACGTCGCTTTTCTCGATGGGCAGCGCGAATTTCCCGAACCCATTCTGCGTAAGCGTCAGAAAGAACTTCAAGATCACGTCGATCGCAGTGTGCGTTTCCGCGAAGAGGTTAAAAAATGGCTTGTTCAAGCACACGACTCACTTTTTACACCCGTTAACGCAATAGTTGACGATGCAATTGCCCGTGTGTGTATGCATAATGGTCTTGCATATATAATCAACTTAGAGGATGCAGGCTATCTGTTTGTTAACCCCGCAATGGGCTACGATGTAACAAAGGCAGTCATAAATACGATACTCAAGAATGGCGAACCTCAAATAATACAAGCAACCGACGGTCGCACATTTATATTAGAGAATAAATCGGTAATATCCGACTCGATAGCCACAGACAGCATCGGAATAAAAGAGCAACTCGACATCGAGACCGAGGATGCAGATGCTACGCACGAGGCTGCCGAGGGTGCTTTTCACTAAAAGCAACAGAAACGTATGTCAACAATAATGCAGTTGCCCGATGGTGCCGGCCCGATAGGAATCTTCGATTCAGGTTACGGTGGACTTACAATTTATAGCGAGATTAAGAAACTGATGCCCGAATACGATTATCTTTATCTGGGCGACAATGCACGTGCTCCCTATGGTACACGTTCGTTTGATGTTGTATATGAGTTTACACGTCAGGCTGTTGAGTTTCTTTTTAAAGAGGGGTGTCATCTGGTAATTCTTGCTTGCAATACAGCCTCGGCCAAGGCACTGCGTAACATACAACAACTCGACCTTCCTGCTATGGCCCCTTCGCGTCGCGTTCTTGGGATAATACGTCCCACGGTCGAGAGTATAGGCTGTGTAACGAAAAGCCGCCACGTTGGTGTTCTCGCCACCGAGGGTACAATAAAGTCAATGTCCTATCCGCTCGAAATAAAAAAACTTTTTCCCGATATTCAGGTTGTAGGAAAAGCTTGTCCGATGTGGGCCTCCTTGGTCGAGGCCGACGAGCATCTGACGCCCGGTGCCGACTATTTTGTCAAGCGCGACGTCGAGGCGTTGCTCGCACGCGACCCGCTTATTGATACGGTTATATTGGGCTGTACGCACTATCCGCTGCTGTACGACAGAGTACGCAGCTTCGTCCCCGAGGGTGTTAATGTGCTGACGCAGGGCACGGCGGTGGCCCACTCCTTAAAAGATTATCTGACAAGGCATACGGACATTGAGGCCCGGTGTACTAAGAATGGTGAGACGGTATTTTACACCACCGAAGCAGCCGATAAATTCCGCCAGCAGGCATCGCGCTTTCTTAATCAGTCGGTGCGTGCAAGCAGAATATCGCTTATCTGAATAAACAAACAATAATCCGCTTACAGAGGCTCTGTAAGCGGATTATTGTGTTAATTTACTCCTTCTTGAATTTTCCGCTTAACACTCTTTTGGTTAACATTCTCACGGGTACTGCCACAGCCACAAAGCCAATGGCAATAACAGTGGCAAAGACAAGCAAAATATCGGACAAATGAACATCGACGGGGTAGCTATCGACCAAAAGATTGTTGCCCGACCCGCTTAATGCCAGCACCCCCCAATGTTCTTGAATGAGACATATTATTACTCCTGTTAAGATTCCAATCAATGCTCCGATGGTCGAGATTAGCAGTCCTTCGGTTACAAAAATGTTGATAATCAGTCGGTCGCTTGCGCCTAAACTGCGCAGCGTTGTAACGTCCTTGCGCTTCTCAAGGATGAGCATTGATAGTGAGCCTATAATATTGAAACAGGCCACCAAAAGGATAAATGTGAGGAATATGTATGAGATGAATTTCTCAATCTCCATAATTCGGAAAATGTCCTCCTGCTGCCTGCGGCGGTCTTTAATGTCGTATCCCTCGCCCATAATCTGTGCTATTGAGCGCTGTGCGTCGGCAATTTTTACGCCCTCGGCGAGGCGTACCTCTAAACTGCTGACCTCGTCGTTGTTACGCGCAAATATCTTACGCGCAAATTCTATGGAGGTAATAATGTAATTATTGTCGTACTCGGCCTGATTGACCACAAAAATCAGCCCCGAGGCTTGCAGATGGGCCTTGTTGAAATTGGCCGCTGGATTGCCGAGGCTTACTCGTCGTCCACGGCGCGGTGCATATATTTCGTAAGGCGTGGTAAATGAGATGCCACTATTGAGCGTGCCTGTGAGGCCTGCTCCGGGAATTGCGTAGTGGGCAATGCTGTCGCTCAGCGTGGTTGTTCCTGTGCCGATGAGCGCCTCTTCAATCTCTGTAAGCTGTGTGAAATTATTCTCTACGCCCTTTATAGTAACCATTACTTGACGGCCATCGTATTGTACCATTGCCTTGTCCTCGATGCTCTGTGTGAGCACGCTTATCTGCGGCAAGGCTTTCAAGCGCGACACTAATGTGCTGTCGGCGGTGAATACCTTCCCCTCGGTGGCGGTTATTCTGATGTCGGGGTTAAATGCCGTCGATTGAATTTCGACCAACTTCCCGAATCCGTTGAACACCGATAGGGTGCACACCATTGCAATGGTGGCAAGCGCAACGCCTGCTACCGACACGCCCGAAATGATGTTTATCACTTGATGGCTCTTCTTCGATAGCAGATAGCGTTTGGCTATATAAAAGGGTAGGTTCATCGGGGAGGCCTCGATTAGTCTTTTAGCAGTTGGTCGATGTGCTCGATGTAGTCGAGTGAGTCGTCGAGGTAGAAGCGTAGCTCGGGAATTATGCGCAGCTGGTGTCGTACGCGGTTGCCAAGCTCGAATCGTATGGCCTTTGTGCTGTTTGTCAGGTGTTCGATAATCTCACCGGCACGCTCCGATGGAAAAACACTCAGATAGGCCTTTGCGATACCAAGGTCGGGGCTCACACGTACTACGCTCACCGAGACCATCACACCGCGCATCTCTTTTGTCATTCTAAGGAATATGTCGCTAAGCTCTTTTTGTATGAGGCGCGAGATTTTATTCTGTCTTGTACTATCCATAATCTGTTTTTATTGTTTTTTTCTTATTATTGTCAGTCCGTCGCGCAGGGGCAGTATTACCTCCTCGACGCGATTGTCGGCACGAACATAGTTGTTGAACGCTCTTACACCGTTTGTCTGTGCATCTTTGTACGAGGGGTCAATCACGTGCCCGTCCCACAGGGTGTTGTCGGCAAGAATCCAGCCTTCGTCGTTGAGGTGGTCGAGTGCCATCTCGTAGTAGTCGATATATTCGCGTTTGTTGCCGTCTATAAAAGCAAGGTCGAATTTCAGTCCCATTTGTGGCACTTTTTCGAGGGCGCTTCCGATGGTAAAGACTATTTTGTCGGCTACGGGCGAGCCCTCTATCCAACGGCGGGTAAAGTCTTCGAGCTCGTCGTCAATCTCGAATGTATATAGGCGGCCGTCGTCGTCGAGACCCTCGGCCATGCATATTGCCGAATATCCAGTGTATGTACCGATTTCGAGGATATTCTTTGGGCGCATCATCTTGACCAATAGCTTTAAAAGGCGTCCCTGTATGTGTCCCGATGCCATATGAGGGTTCAGAATCTCAATGTTTGTGGCGCGGTACAAGCGGTACAGATAGTCGCCCTCGGGGCTGCTGTGTGCGGCAATATAGTCGTCGAGTCGGTTGTCTATGCTCATTGTTTTGCGTTTATTGCGCGAAGATACATAAAAAAAAGCAGACTATCGGCCTGCGGATGAAAAAAGCAGTTGCAGCCTTTGACTTTTCGGGCTGCAACTGCTTGTGGCGTTGGAACTTTGTTCCTGTGTTTTATAGTCGTTTAATTATGCGTCCCTTATTGTTCTTCTTTGTACCTTTTATAAGTTTGTTGTCTTTGAATGTTCCCTCTTCAATGTAGCCGCTATTATGGATTAACTTACCCTTGCCGTTGAAAAGTCCATCTTTTATCTCGCCTTCGTACTGAGAAAAATAGAAATTAACCGATATTACTCGTGTGCTATTGTTGGTGATTTTGCATTTGCCTTCTGCGAGTACTCCGTCTTTGTAAACTCCTTCGAGATAGTCGCCGTTTGACATCTCAATTCTTCCTTTTGTCAGTATGTTGTTATCGAATGTTCCGTTTAGTATTATGCTTGTGCTGTCGTTGTTGCTCTTAAAAATCATATTCTCGTATCTAATTATGTCTTGAGACAATTCCTTTGATTTTAGTGAGTTTATTATAAGTTTGCCCTCACCGTGTTTTTTGCTGTTTACAAAAAAACCGGTGTATATAGCGGTGTGCTCGTTCTTACTATAGTAGTATTCTATGCCTTGTCCGTAGAGTGTGTTGTGGGCAAAATATCCTTTGCGTTTCAGTATAGTGCTGTTTCTGCTGTGAATCTCGTTGTATAGGCCATCGCCATCGTATCGGTAGTTAATACTTGTGCCTTGATAGAGCATTTTCCAACTTTTTAGGTCGTCCTCGTATTTGTAGATGCCGTTGTAATAGTCATTAAATGTGTGGCGTGTTTTTTTGCCCTCGAAGATTGAGACTCCTCTGTTATTGTTGGTGGTAATTGTACCTTCAATGAATTGGCCGTTTTTGAATGTACCTGTTTCTTGTTTGTTGTGTGTGATGAACTGGCCCTCGCCCTCTAAATTGTTATCAACGAACATTCCTATACGTGTTTCATTGCCTACGGTCTTGTAGCCGTACCCCATCATATATTCAATATCGTTTTTGTCGGTGTAGGTGGGTGCTTCGGGCACTTTTTCTTGTTTGTTTAGGCCGGTGCTTTGCTTTTTCATCTTTTTGTCATTGGCGTATATGACAACTTTGTTTGTGCCGTCGATAGTTTCAATGGTTATTTTGCCGTGTTTTTTGCCGTGCTTGAAATTTCCGGTGTATTTGTCGCCTTTTTTATCGGTGTAGGTGCCGTATCCGTGAGGGATACCTTCAAAGGTTTCTCCGCTGTATGTCCCTTTGTCAAAAGCAATAGATGATACATTCTCTCGTCGTGGTGCTATTACATCGGTGTACATATTTTTTCTTATTTTTATATATTGTGCGTAGTCGTCTGTCGTGATTTTGTTGATGTGTTTTTTTAATTCTTCTGCGATGTTTTTATTTTTGATAAGCTCCTCGACCGAGAATAGTATCTGGCTGATATTTATGTCCTTAAGTTTGTTGCCGGTCTCGCTATTGTAGAAATCGGTATATTCTTTAAGTTGTTGCGTGTTTATATATTCAAAAAGTACAGCTTTGTGCACGTGTGGCAGGTATTTTTCCATTGCTTGGAAAAATTCATCGTAATACTCGTCCTTTATCTTTCTTTTTTCACTTTTTCGGTATAACTCATATAATTCCTTTGTGTGTTTTTTAATGCCTTTGTTGAAAAATGAGTCATAAATTTGTGAAAATTCTTTGTTTGATATTTTGTATTCGTTGATATTTATACCTGATACTCTACTGTGGGCAGTAAGTCCCGATAATGTGCTTTTTAGGTGAACGTCGGTAAATGTGTTGTTTAACTCCATATCCATACTTATTCGCATTTTGTTTACCTCCTTGTTTACTTCTTTTGATATAACCTCGATAAACAAAGGGGGAATGAGACTTAATGCAGTTTCTAAATTTACTTCGTAGGAGTTTATGACTCTGTATGCTTTACTGTTTATGTGTGTGAGTATTGTTTTGAGTTCTTCGTTGCTTAATTCTTTGTATGTCTCTTGGAAAAGCTCTGTCATAAGATCCTTTTGTACTCTGTACCAAGCAATTTCTGTCTGTAATTCGTTGTTGCTGTTGATTTCGGAACGCAATTCGTTTTTCATTGTGTCAACAAAAGTGTATATTTCAAATCGCTCGTTTTTTAATAGTGTGGTTGCAATTGAGTCTAACAGCGTTTCTCTTGTTTGTTCTTGTGAATTTGTTGCCCCAATTGTAAGGAATAAGGCGGTGAATAGAATTGTGATACGTTTCATAGTGTTTGATATTTTAAATTAAATACGTGGGTAGGTTATACGCTCTAAAGGTACTGCCATACCCACGCAACATATAAACACCACCCACGCTATGCGCAGGCGTTTCGTGTCTATTGTTCTGTTGCGTTAGAAGTTGGCAGTTTCTTAGAGCAAATACAATAGCTAAAAACGCTAATATTTTAAATATGCAACAATTCTTTTGGGGAATTGTTGCCGCAAAAATAGTCATTTCCCTGTTAATAAAAAATAAAAATATTACATTTGTGCGGCTTTCCTGATATTTCGTTTGTGGCTTGAAAAAATGTGTGCTAAGAAAATAAATACTCCGCTCGATAGGTATCGTATATATCTGAGGCTCGAAAAAGGCCTCTCGCCGCGTACTCTTGAGGCTTATATGAGCGACGTCGCAAAATTCTCGGTTTATGTTGCCGAGGAGGGTGGCGACCTGCTGACAGTAGGGCTCGACGAGCTTCGCGCCTATCTTGCTACGCTTGTCGATGTGGGCATTCATCCACGCACACAAGCAAGGCTTTTGTCGGCGTTACGCTCGTTATACGGTTTTCTGAAAATGGATGGTTACATCGAGAAGAACCCTACCGAACTGCTAAAATCGCCCAAGCTGCCAATGCGTCTGCCCGATGTGCTTACGCTCGATGAGATTGACCGCGTGATAAATGCCATCGACCTTAGCGAGCTCGAAGGACAGCGCAATCGGGCGATGATCGAGGTGCTTTACAGTTGCGGTCTGCGCGTCTCGGAGTTGTGCGGCCTTAAAATGTCCGACCTTTACCTTAGTGAGGAGTTTATCCGTGTAACGGGCAAGGGCGATAAACAGCGCCTTGTTCCAATATCGTCGCGTGCGATTGCCGAGCTTGAGTACTATTTTAACGACCGCGACCACATTGAAATTAAGCCCGGGTTCGAGGATTATGTCTTTGTGAGCGAGAGACGCCGAAAGCCTCTCTCGCGCATCACAGTATTTCACATTGTGAAAGAACTTGTGGCGTCAGCGGGCATAGAGAAAAATGTGAGCCCTCACACGTTCAGACACTCATTTGCCACTCATCTGCTCGAAGGCGGTGCCAATCTGCGCATAATTCAAGCAATGTTGGGGCACGAGAGCATAGCAACCACAGAAATTTATGCGCACATCGACCGCAGACGCCTGCGCGAGGAAATTTTTGAACATCATCCGCGAAACAAATGCAAGTAATCCCTCTTTGCTGAAACAACCTTTAGCTCTTGACACAAAGAAGCTGTTAAAATTTGTAAAAAAAGTTTGTATTATCTTGGAAACTGCTATTTCGTTGTTTTTGCTCTATAAAAATTAAGCAATATAAATTTAAATAGTTTCTAATAAACCGAAACAAGCCGAAACTGAATTTGTCCGGGCTCTGATATATCTTTTTATGGGAAATATAAACAGCCACTTACTTAAAATATAATCTGAATTCAAAATATTATTTAAAATAGAAAAATAACGCATATATAATGTTCGTAAATAGGGGCAAAGTATCAATATTTTTACTAACTTTGCGCAAAATTTGTGCACACGACGTGCTCAATTGTGAAAAAGTAGAAAAAGTAAATAATAATTATTAGAAGATGTTGAAAAAAGTTTCATTCTTGCTCACTGTGCTATCGGTGATGCTGTTAAGCTCTTGTAGCTCTAAAATGAAAGAGTTGCAGTCTAATTATTTCACTGTAACGCCTCGCGTGCTTGAGGTTACAGGTACTCAGATTCCTGTAACGATAGATGGCCGCTTCCCCCAGAATTTCTTTAATAAAAAATCGGTGCTCACAATTACTCCCGTTCTGAAATACGAGGGAGGCGAGGCATCAGCCGAGTCTGTAACCTTCCAAGGCGAGAAAGTGCAGGGTAACAATCGCACAGTATCGTATGAGAAGGGAGGCAATTTTACAATGAAAATGAATTTCGATTACATCCCCGAGATGGCAAAATCGGCTCTTTATCTTAAATTCACAGTAACAAAAGGTAATAAGAGCTATACACTGCCCGAGGTTAAGGTGGCCGATGGTTGTATCGCAACGTCGCAACTCTATCGCTCGACAGTGGCAACAGCAAACACTGCTATCGGTAAGGATGCTTTCCAACGTGTAATCAAGCAGGCTCAGCAGGCTAATATTATGTTCCTTATCCAGCAGACCAATCTGCGTGGTAGCGAGATTAACAGCGATGCCATAAAAGCACTGCGCGACTCAATGAAGGCCGTTGCAGCCGACATCGAGAACAAGATAATCGAAAATGTCGAGGTTGCCGCTTACGCATCGCCCGACGGTGGAATGTTGCTTAACACCGACGTTGCTAACGGACGTGAGCAAAATACCGCAAAGTTCGTTAAAAAACAGATGATGGACAAGGCCAAACTCGACGGTTATCTTGACACCGACTATACAGCCGAGGACTGGGAAGGCTTCCAAGAACTTGTCTCAAAATCGAATCTGCCCGACAAAGACCTTATCCTGCGTGTGCTCTCAATGTACAGCGAGCCCGAGGAGCGCGAGGCACAGATTAAGAACATCTCAAGCGTTTACAGCGACCTTGCCGATGTGATTCTTCCCCAATTGCGCCGTGCACGCATCACTCTTAATTATCAGCTTATTGGTCGCAGCGACGATCAGATTATGGCACAATTCGATGCCGATGCAAGCGTATTGAGCCTCGAAGAGATTCTCTATGCCTCAATTGTTACCGAGGATGTCGCAAAGCAAGAGGAGATATTCAAGACAGCTGCAAGATTATACCCCAATGATTATCGTGCTTACAACAATTTAGCTGTGTTGGCTTATAAGAAAGGCGATTATGCAACAGCTGCATCGTATCTGAAGAAGGCTGCCTCATTAGCACCTAATGCTCCCGAGGTGAATGTAAACCTCGGCTACCTTGCTCTTATCGAGGGAAATGTAGCTGCTGCCGAAACTTATATGGCAAAAGGCTCGGGTGCCGAGGTTGGCGATGAGGCTCTTGGTAATCTTTACATTGCACAGGGACAGTATGTGCGTGCGGCATCTATGCTTGAGGGAAAGGCTAACAATAGCGCTGCATTGGCACAGCTCTTGAACAAAGATTATAGCACAGCCAAGGCAACTCTTGCTGCAATAAAGACCCCCGACGCAATGACGCATTACATCACAGCAGTGCTTGGCGCACGCACCGATAATGCTTCGCTTCTTTACGATGGCCTTAGAAAAGCTATCCAGCTCGACCCCTCTATGGCAACAAAAGCATTGGGCGACCTTGAATTTTCAAAATATGTGGCAAGCGACGCCTTCCAGTCAATCATAAAGTAAATAATCTCCAAAAAAGTGGAGGAGAGAAATTATAAAGAACTGCTCTCAATTCTTGCACTTACAAGAGTGCGAGGATTGAGAGCTGCTGCTATTGGTACAATACTGCGTACGGTGGGCAGTGCATCGCTGCTCTTCGATAATCTCGACTCGATAAATGAACTTATTCCCGAGGCGGGTAGCGAGCTTCGTGCCGCTCTTGCCGACCCCACTCCAATGGAACTTGCCAAGGCCGAGCTTCAGTTTATCGGCGAAAAGGGTATAAAAGCAATCTGCATAGGCGACGACGATTATCCCTACCGCCTTGCCGAGTGCAGCGACGCACCACCTGTAATATATTCACTGGGACAGGCCGACCTTAATGCCCGGCATATAGTGTCGATTGTGGGCACTCGACGTGCTACGGAATATGGTAAAGACTTGTGCAGCAGCCTTGTGGCCGACCTTGCACGCGAACTTCCCGGAACGCTCATTGTAAGCGGCCTTGCCTATGGGATAGACGTTTGTGCTCATCGTACAGCTGTGAAAATGGGATTGCCCACCGTGGGAGTGCTTGCTCACGGGCTCGACAGAATATACCCCGCGTCGCATCGCAGTATTGCCAAAGAGATGCTCGCCGATGGTGGCCTGCTGACCGAATTTATGAGTGGCACAGAGCCTTTTAAAGGGAATTTCTTGCAACGCAACCGCATAGTGGCAGGTCTTGCAGATGTTACAATCGTGGTAGAGTCGCCATCGCACGGAGGCTCGCTTGTAACGGCTTCAATAGCACAAAGTTACGCACGTGATTGTTTCGCCTTTCCCGGTAGGGTGAACGACCAATATTCAATTGGTTGCAACGAGCTTATAGCACGCAATGGCGCGGCGCTTATAAACTCGGCACGCGACCTTATAGTGGCGATGAATTGGGATACAGAGACCAAAAATTCCGTTTCCCGCGAGCCTGAACTTTTCCCCGAACTCACCCCGTTGCAGCAACAACTGCTCGACCTTTTGCGCACACACAGCGATGGTCTGCAACTTAACAAAATAGTTGTAGTCCTTGATATTCCTGTCAGTAGTATAATGCCGGCTCTCTTCGAGCTTGAGATGAAGAACCTTGCTCGTGCTGTGGCCGGCGGATGCTATCGCGCCATAATATGATAAAGTTACTATTTTAGCCTTCTATTATTTCGCCATCATAAAAAAATATCATTATCTTCGCAATGAATTAAAAAGCCCGACACATTGGCCGATAAATACGTAATTTATAGAAACCTGCTTTAAACAGCTTCTAAAAAGATACAGATGAAAGAATTTGTAATTTCGACCTCCCAAAAGGAGACCGCAATACTCGTTGGAATAATAACCGCTACGCAAAATGAGCGTAAAACAAATGAATACCTCGACGAGCTTGAGTTCCTTGCCCAAACGGCAGGAGCCGAGGTTGTCAAGCGTTTCACACAGCGCATTGAGCATCCGCATCCCGTAACATACGTCGGCAGCGGTAAACTAAAAGAGATAGCCGAATATGTCGAGATGCGCAAAGATACCGACGACGAAGTAGGAATGGTCATCTTTGACGATGAACTCTCGGCCAAGCAGTTGCGCAATATCGAGAAAGAGTTGAAAGTAAAGATACTCGACCGTACCTCGCTCATCCTCGATATTTTTGCGATGCGTGCGCAGACAGCCCACGCCAAAGTGCAGGTTGAGCTTGCGCAGTACAAATATATGCTCCCCCGACTGCAACGTCTGTGGACGCACCTTGAGCGTCAGGGCGGAGGCTCGGGTAGTGGAAGCGGCAAAGGTGGTAGTGTGGGATTGCGCGGCCCGGGCGAGACACAGCTTGAGATGGACCGCCGAATTATCCTCGGCCGTATGTCGTTGCTCAAGGAACAATTATCGCAAATTGACCGTCAAAAATCCATACAGCGCAAGAATCGTGGCAGACTGATACGCGTGGCTCTTGTCGGTTACACAAATGTCGGAAAATCGACCCTTATGAACCTGCTCGCCAAGAGCGAGGTATTTGCCGAGAATAAACTCTTTGCCACCCTCGACACGACGGTGCGTAAAGTGATAATAGAGAATCTGCCGTTCCTGCTCTCCGACACAGTAGGCTTTATTCGCAAACTGCCCACCGACCTTGTCGAGTCCTTTAAATCGACACTCGACGAGGTGCGCGAGGCCGACCTGCTGCTTCACGTAGTAGATGTATCGCACCCCGATTTTGAAGAGCAGATAGAGGTGGTTAATAAGACCCTTGCCGACCTTAACTGCGGCGACAAGCCAATGATGGTACTCTTCAACAAGGTGGACGCCTTTACCTACACCCCGAAAGACGAGGACGACCTTACCCCAAAAACACGCGAGAATATCACCCTCGACGAACTTAAAAGCACGTGGATGGCCAAGCTTGCAGACAACTGCATATTTATCTCGGCGCGCGAGAAACAGAATATCGACACCCTGAAAGATACAATCTACAAACGAGTGTGCGAGTTACACGTGCAGAAATACCCATACAACGATTTTCTCTACCCCACAGTAGATGAAGATGAGCAACAATAAAAGACAATTTTTTGAACCTAAATTAAATACTTATGGCAACAATTCCCGAATTTAAGTACGCCCATATGTTCCAGCAGGGCGCCGACACCACAGAGTATTACCTTCTTACCAAGGAAGGAGTATCGGTGAGCGATTTTGAGGGCAATCCCATTCTTAAGGTTACCCCCGAGGCATTGACACTCTTGTCGCGCACGGCCTTCCGCGACGTATCATTTATGTTGCGCCGCGAGCACAACGAGCAAGTGGCCAAGATTCTTTCCGACCCCGAGGCAAGCGACAATGATAAATATGTGGCACTCACATTCTTGCGCAACGCCGAGGTAGCCTGCAAAGGCCAGCTCCCCTTGTGTCAGGATACAGGAACAGCCATCATACACGGCGAGAAGGGACAGCACGTGTGGACAGGATTCTGCGACGAAGAGGCACTTGCACGCGGCGTTTTTGACACATACACACAAGAGAATCTGCGTTACAGCCAGAATGCCCCTCTGACAATGTACGACGAGGTAAATACAAAATGTAACCTCCCCGCACAGATAGATATTGAGGCAACCGAAGGAATGGAGTACAAATTCCTTATGGTAACAAAAGGAGGCGGCTCGGCCAATAAGACCTACCTCTATCAAGAGACAAAGGCGCTGCTTAACCCCGCAACCCTCGTTCCTTTCCTCGTCGAGAAGATGAAGAGCTTGGGCACAGCTGCTTGTCCCCCCTATCATATTGCATTTGTAATCGGTGGAACATCGGCCGAGAAGAACCTGCTTACAGTTAAGTTGGCCTCGACACATTATTACGATTCACTGCCCACAACGGGCGACGAGACAGGTCGTGCGTTCCGCGACATCGAGCTTGAGAAACAGGTGCTCGAAGAGGCTCATCGCATAGGTCTCGGTGCACAATTCGGAGGTAAATATTTTGCACACGACGTGCGCATCGTGCGTCTGCCTCGCCACGGTGCAAGCTGCCCCGTAGGTATGGGTGTCAGCTGTTCGGCCGACCGTAACATAAAGTGTAAAATTAACAAAGACGGTATATGGATTGAGAAGCTCGACGATAACCCCGGTCGTCTTATCCCCGAGGAGTTGCGCAGTGCAGGCGAAGGTGAGGCTGTGAAAATCAACCTCAACCAGCCAATGAGCGAGATACTCAAAGAACTTACAAAATATCCCGTATCGACCCGCCTCTCATTGAACGGCACAATCATCGTAGGACGCGATATTGCACACGCCAAGCTGAAAGAACGCATCGACCGTGGCGAGGGACTGCCCCAGTACATCAAGGACCATCCCATCTACTATGCAGGCCCCGCAAAGACACCCGCAGGAATGCCCTGTGGCTCTATGGGCCCGACAACGGCCGGTCGTATGGACTCATATGTTGACCTGTTCCAAGAGAATGGCGGCAGTATGATAATGCTCGCCAAGGGTAATCGCAGCCAGCAGGTAACCGACGCTTGTCAAAAGCACGGTGGATTCTACCTCGGCTCAATTGGTGGCCCTGCTGCCATCCTTGCGCAGAACAATATAAAGAGCATAGAGTGCGTCGAGTATCCCGAACTTGGAATGGAGGCAATCTGGAAAATTGAGGTCGAAGACTTCCCTGCATTCATCCTTGTAGATGATAAGGGTAACGACTTTTTCAAACAGATAAAGCCTGTTTGCTTAGGCAGTTGTAAAAAATAATAACAATAAGGTGTCGAGCTTGATATTTTATCAAGCTCGACGTTTGTTATAAAATATTAACAAAAGATAATCGTAAATTTTTAACAGAATATTTGTCGGCGTCGCAAAAAATAGCGATAATTGCAAAAGATAACACAATTACAAAATAAAACTAAGACTAAAAAATTATGGAAAAATCACTTAAAGGAACAAAGACCGAGGCTAACTTGTGGAAAGCATTTGCAGGTGAGAGCCAAGCACGCAACAAATATACCTACTATGCAAGCAAAGCCAAGAAAGAGGGTTACGAGCAGATAGCCGCAATCTTCCAAGAGACAGCCGACCAAGAGAAAGAACACGCCAAAATGTGGTTTAAATATGTTCACGGAATCGAGGGAACAGCCGAGAATCTGACCGATGCTGCTGCCGGCGAGAATGAGGAGTGGACAGATATGTACCCCACAATGGCTAAGGAGGCTCGCGAGGAGGGCTTCGAGGAGATTGCCATCCGCTTCGAGATGGTGGCCAAGGTCGAGAAGAGCCACGAGGAGCGCTACAAGAAACTGCTTGAGAACGTGCAGGGTAATTTGGTGTTCAGCCGCGACGGCGATTGCATTTGGCAGTGCCGCAACTGTGGCCATCTGCATTTTGGCAAGGCTGCTCCCGAAATGTGCCCTGTGTGCGTACATCCCAAGGCCTATTTCCAAATTAAGCCCGAGAATTATTAAGCCGAGGAGCAATATAAAAACAGCCTGCTTTCTTAAAAAAAAGCAGGCTGTTTTTATATATCCGCATTATTTACCAATGAAACAGAAACATATAGAGCAGATAGACAACGACACCCACGATAGTCAGTAGAATGCTCTTTTTGATAATATGTAGAAGTTTGTTCATATTATGTAACTTCAAATTTAAAAAATAAGAGGGCGCATCAATTATGATAGCCCTCTATAATTTGTCGGCACTGCCGATAAGCGGTTATATCTGATTATCCCTCGATAATTGCCTCTGAAGGACATACAGCTGCACAAGAACCGCAGTCGATGCACAACTCGGGGTTAATAGAATACTTCTCGCCTTCTGAAATTGCGCCCTGAGGGCACTCGTCGATGCAGGTACCGCAAGCAACGCAGTTGTCTGTAATTACGTAAGCCATAGTTATAAATTTTAAATTTTGTATTATCCGCTGCGAAGATAGCGCTTTTTGTAGATTTGTCGCCTCTTTATAACATTTTTAACATATTTTAGCATTTAGAATAATTGTACCCTTATTACCTTTGCTCCGCAATAATTTGGCTTTTGTCTCGTTATAATAAAGAATGAAACGAATATTATACATATTACTACTGCTTGTGTTGCCTGTGTGTGTGCTTGTTGCGCAGGAGCGCAAGGTGCAGAATAAACCCTACATTGATTACAGGCGTCTGCACTATGGTTTTTTTGTGGGCGTACATATGCAGGATCTTGAGCTTGTAAACAATGGTTACGTTACGCCCGAGGGCGAGCAGTGGTGTGCCGACGTTGCAGCCTACAGCCCCGGATTCAGTGTGGGTGTGCTTGCCGACCTGCGCATAAACACATATTTGTCGTTACGTCTTATTCCTACAATGCACTTTGGCGATAAGACTGTGATTCTGCGCGAGCAAAATAGTGGCGAGAGGGTACGTCAACAGATTAAATCGACCTACGTTTCACTACCCATCGAAGCGAAATTTGCAGCCGAGAGGTTCAATAACTATCGTCCCTATGTGATTGCAGGCGTCAGCCCTATGCTCGACCTTACGGTAAAAAAACAGCGCCCCATCCTCGTAAAACCTTTCGACCTTATGCTCGAAGTGGGCTTGGGATGCGACTTTTATCTGCCTTTTTTTAAACTCAATCCCGAGATAAAATTTGCGTTCAGCATACTCGACGTGCTCGATAAAGACCGCAGCGACCTGCTCGATGCAAACTATCTCAAATATACGCAGTCGCTCGATAAGGCTACTGCCAAAATGATAGTACTTTCGTTCTATTTTGAGTAAAAAGATAAGAAAGTAAATCTACTCTCTAAAATTCTGAATTAAAATTCAAGCATTTTCTAAAAAAAATCCCTTTTAGTTTGCATAATATGAAATTATGCGTATTTTCGCATCGTAAATGATAAAAATGAGAAAATGAAAAGAATGTTGAATCTATTTTGGTGGTGGCACAGCTCGGGAGTAAAGTCGTGAGCCGTAACCGCCTATGTAAAAGATTTAAAATTCTTGTATATATAAAGGTTTGCCTCACGTGCGCGGCAAGCCTTTTTTATTTATAAAAAAATAAATATATATATTATGGAAAAAATACAGAAGCGTTATTTTCTCGACGAGAATGAGATTCCCCGTCAGTGGTACAATATTCAGGCCGATATGCCCCAAAAGCCTGCGCCTATGATTAGCCCAAAGACACGCGAGCCTTTGACGGTCGAGGAACTCTCCGAACTTATCTCGATAGAAGCTGCCCGTCAAGAGCTTAACACCACCGACCGCTGGATAGATATTCCCGAGCCTGTGCTCGAAATGTATCGCTACTATCGTTCCACGCCTTTGGTACGTGCATACGGCCTTGAGAAGGCACTCGGCACTCCCGCACACATATATTTTAAGAACGAGAGCGTGAGCCCTGTCGGGTCGCATAAACTAAACTCGGCGCTCCCGCAGGCCTACTATTGCAAGCAGGAGGGCGCGACAAATATCACCACCGAGACAGGAGCAGGGCAGTGGGGATGCGCTCTATCCTACGCCTCAAAGGTTTTTGGGTTGGAGTGTGCTGTGTATCAGGTGAAGATAAGCTACGAACAGAAACCCTATCGCCGCAGTGTGATGCAGGCTTTTGGTGCACAGGTAACACCCTCGCCTTCAATGTCAACGCGTGCCGGGAAAGATATTCTTACAAAGTTTCCCAACCATCAAGGCTCGTTGGGAACGGCCATTTCCGAGGCCGTCGAGCTTGCCCGCACAACGCCGGGGTGTAAATATTCGCTGGGTTCGGTTATGAGCCACGTGAGCCTGCATCAGACTGTAATAGGTCTTGAGGCCGAGCTTCAGATGCAAAAGGCCGGTGAATATCCCGATGTTGTTATCGGCTGTTTCGGCGGAGGCTCGAATTTCTCGGGCATTGCTTTTCCGTTTATGCGCCACAATATTCTGGAGGGCAAAAAAACACGCTTTGTGGCTGCCGAGCCCGAGTCGTGCCCCAAGCTCACCCGCGGAAAATTCTGTTACGACTATGGCGATGAGAGTGGTTACACTCCGCTTATGCCGATGTTCACTCTGGGGCACAATTTTAAGCCTGCCAATATACACGCAGGCGGTTTGCGCTATCACGGTGCAGGTGTGGTTGTGTCGCAACTGCTGAAGGATGGGCTTATGGAAGCTGTTGATATAAGCCAACTGAATTCTTTCGAGGCCGGCCTGCTCTTTGCCAAGGCCGAGGGCATTGTGCCTGCCCCCGAGTCGTGCCACGCTATTGCCGCCACCATTGCCGAGGCCAAGCGTTGCACGCAGACGGGTGAGCCTAAAGTGTTGCTCTTCTGTCTCTCGGGGCACGGACTTATGGATATGTCGGCTTACGACCAATATATTTCGGGTAGTTTGGGCAACTACACGATAAGCGACGAGGATATTCATCGTAACACGCAAAATCTTTAAACGGCTTTGTTGACAATGGACGAGTTTGTTAAAATTTTATATGTACACGGGTTCGCATCGTCGGGCTGCTCGGGCACTGTGATGGCCTTACGTCGTCATTTGTCCGATTGCAGAATAGTAGCACCCGACCTTCCGCTCGACCCTTTTGAGGCGCTTGCTCTGCTGCGCTCTATTATCGAGCAGGAGAGGCCGGCAATTGTCATAGGCACATCTATGGGCGGAATGTATGCTCAGCAGCTTAGGGGTGTAAGACGTATTATTGTCAATCCCTCTTTTGAAATGTCGCGCTCGTTGCTCTTTGGCAAGATGGGACGTAATAAGTATATGAGCAAGCGCAGGGACGGTACAACGGAGTTTCGGGTGGATAAGGCGCTTGTCGAGCGTTTTAAATTGATGGAGAAGGGGCAATTTGAAGGTATTACTCCCGAGGATAAGGAGCTTGTTGTGGGGCTTTTTGGAGATAAAGATCCTGTGGTGCATTTTAAACCTCTGATGGAGAGCCTCTATGGTGTCGAGCGATGCCATTGGTTCAAGGGCGAGCATCGTTTGAATGACGAGATTGTAAAAGGGGTGCTGTTGCCTATTGTTAGGGAGATGTTGTCGCATGGTGTTTGATTTTTTGCAGTGTGTGCGTGGCGTTTTTTTGCCCGCTGTAAAATATTGAGGCTGTTAGGCTTTGTTTTCTCGCTCGTTGTTAGTATCTTTGCTGTGAACAGCGAAGATATACTGCACTCGCTTTGTAAAATATTGAAGTAAACTTCATATTTTCCGCTCGTTGTTAGTATCGTTGCGCTAACGTGCGAAGATATTTTTCACTCGCTTTGAAAAATATTCAAGCAAGCTTGATATTTCTCGCTCGTTGTTAGTATCTTTGCAAAAAAGAACAATATAGGCTATTTATAATGCCTACGTTCGTTGTAGATTGTACAAATAGAATTATATTTTTTGGCTATGAGTAAAAAAGTGTTTGTTTCGGGTTGTTACGATATGTTACATTCGGGACACGTTGCCTTTTTTAAGGAAGCTGCATCATACGGTGACCTTTATGTGGGTATCGGTTCAGATGCAACAATACGTGAGCTTAAAGACCGTAAGACCATAAACACCGAGGCCGAGCGCCTGTATATGGTTAAGGCTATACGCTACGTTAAGGATGCCTTTGTAAACTCGGGTAGCGGTATCCTTGATTTTGCCGAGGATGTTGAACGGCTTAAACCGGATATTTTCTTTGTGAATAGTGATGGTTACACACCCGGAAAAAAGCGTTTCTGCGATGCGCACGGTATTGAGCTTGTTGTCAGTACACGTATTCCTGAGGCTGGACTGCCCAAGCGCTCGACAACAGCACTGCGTCAAGAGTGTAACATCCCTTACCGTATCGACCTTGCAGGTGGTTGGCTCGACCAGCCTTACGTCAGCAAACACTATCCCGGCTCTGTGCTTACAATATCTATCGAGCCCGATTACGACTTTAATAATCGTGGAGGTATGAGTACCTCGTCGCGTAAGGCCGCGATAGAAATGTGGCACGTAGATATTCCCGAGGGCGATAAAGAGACACTCGCTAAAATGCTTTTCCGCTACGAGAATCCCCCCGGCTCGCCCTATATAAGCGGCTCGCAGGATTCAATAGGTATTGTGATGCCTTGCCTTAACCGTCTTAACTACGACGGCGGCTATTGGCCCGAGAAAATTGAGACAATAAAAGATACCGAGATACTCGATTTTATAGAGAAGAACCTATGGCTCATACCCTTGGCGCCGCGTGATGGCTCGTATGACGTACTCTCTAACACCAATATTGATGCCGAGGGAGCAGAGCGTCTTTCACGTGCCGCAGACGATTGTTGGAAAGCTTTGCAGGCCAAAGATGTTGACGCGTGGGGCAAGGCTTGCACCGAGTCGTTCAATGCG
>CAYYEL010000010.1:0-39176 GCA_964470845.1 uncultured Bacteroidaceae bacterium
ATTAAATATCAATTATTTCAAAGAACTATTTCGATTTTTTAGTGGACACTAATGACCTGACGGTGTAAATGATGATAACTGGTTGGGAAATTCCTCTTATGATGTTGCAACCCGTAAAATGGGAAGCGAATACCGCATCCCCACCGGGGAGGAGTGGCGTGAGTTGGAAGAAGAGTGCAATTGGACAAGCGGAGAGTGCAACGGCATCAAAGGCTTCTATGTCAGCGACAAGAGAGATGGCACGGCTGTGATTTTCCTACCCTACGTAAAAAAAAGCAGTAAACACGACATAACTGTCTATTTGAGTGCTCCCGACTATATTATTAGTTACATTAGAGACGCACAAGAAGAATATGATTATCTTCTTATGCGATTGAATTCGGGGGGGCTAACCGATCAGGAATTTACGGATTTAAGGAATAATTATATTTATGAAATATTGGGAATTGAAAAGAGGATAAGTGCAGGAGAGGTATTGACAGAAAATTCTCACATATATTGCGAAAAAAACCTTCTTCTTAGCCCGTTTAAAACCGAGAATGGAGATTATTATATAGACAATATAAACAATAGTGAATATACTTGGACGCATCCCCAAACGGGAAAGGATTATAATTTCTCAGATAGCGGCGTCCTTGGCGGTGGAGTATTATATGTAAGAGCCGTCAGCAATAAATAAGAATAATAAGCAGCCTGCTCCTCTTTTTTGTAATAAAGAGGAGCTCCCCAACGGGGTGAGGAGTTAAAAGCAAGTAGAAGGCTTTTATTACAAACTCCCTCCCCCTTACGGGTACTCCCTCTAAAGCTTTAGAGGGAGAGACTTACTTGCAAGAATTAAAATACAAAGAAACGATTGCGACTAAAAATCATTTTTTAGTCGCAATCAGTTATATGAGTTAATAATCTGTTCCTACACTTACATAGCAATCAGACACAAGGCACGTAAGATAAAAATTAGGAAAACAGTTTATCGAAGTCTTTGTGCTAAAAAAGAAATATTTCGTGTAAAACTCTAAAATTACTCGCCAATACTTTGTCAGTTCAAAAAAAAAGTCTAATTTTGCAGGCTGAAAGCGCAAACTATCTTTTGAGCAAACAATTAAATTAAATATAACGATGAAAAGAACATTTCAGCCCTCAAACAGAAAGAGGAAAAACAAACACGGTTTCCGTGAGAGAATGGCCACAAAGAACGGCCGTCGCGTATTGGCATCTCGTCGCGCTAAGGGACGTAAGAAACTCACAGTATCTGACGAGTATGTAGGCAAGAAAAGAAAGTAATTGTTTTACAATCGAGCAAATAATGAGCAGCAAGGCCGGGCCTTGCTGCTCATTATTTGTTTACGTCCCAACTGAACAAAAGAAATGGTCGGACACATTTTTTTTGATTGTCCGACCATAAAAAAAATATTCGCACCCTTAGTTAAGCAAGAAGCGCATTATAGCACCCATAAGCAGGCTGCGCTGTTGTTCATCGACAATAGCCTCAAATGGAAAACTCGTGCACAACGTACGATAGTTGCCGGCGTATGCGACGCCCGCGCTCTGCTTGCAGCCATCAAAGACAAACGACACAAAGGCATTATCGACCGGAGCAAGAATATCGGGGGCGGCAACTGCGTAACAATGCTCATTCACCGTGCGACAAATGCTCATATTCAGATTAGAGCCAAAAATACGCTCCTCGGTGGCATTATGCACCGAGCCCGCATAGTCGTACTTTAACAAACTGCGAATAAACGCTCTATCCTCGTCGTTCTTGCTCATATCACTTGCAATGTGCGCACCACTCACAAACAAACGTCCGCCCGAAGCACAATAATCGGCAAGAGCCCTCTGCAAAGCCTTAGGAAAAGTCTTAAAAGGACGGCTATAACCAAGCTGCGAGCCTGCCCCACCCTGTTTCTCGGCACCTAATATCAGGTCAACAGCGCTGTAACCCGCAAGCGTGGCACAGCCCTCAATGACTGCCTCGCTGCTGCACGAAACAAAAGAGAATCCGTTTGCTGCCAATGCCTTGCCGTGAATATAGGGATAATCGAAAGAGTTTCCGGCGATGAGCATACCCTCAAAATCATTTCCACTCAGTCCCAGCCCATTCTCGTAACCGATATTCACACGTTCAAAGTCGAGCTGTCGGCCACAATACTCGGGAGTGGCAATATAGGGCACTCCCGGGTCGGAATCAATGTCAAAGCCGGCCCTTGAATGAGTATCGACCTCGGCCGGGCCGCTGAGACGATGAAAGCCGTTGACAACAAGCACCCGCTTATCGGCCTCGGGATTATAGTAGGCTGTGAGTATCTCACTCGGGAAGCTCTCTCCGCCCTCATTCAACGCCGCCACCTTGAAACTATAAAGAACATTATCGACAAGAGGCACAACACAGCTCGTGCCCTCGACAATCTTACCATTGTCGAAGCCGCCGTCGCCCACTCGCGTGTAAAGGATATATTTCTGTGGTGTGGCTGTGGGCTCAAGACTATCCTCGACCGGCATCCAGCTGAGGCTGACATTCTTACCGTCGGCAAAAGATATTGCAAAATTCTTCACCGGCAGAGGCTGTACACAGTACTCGCGCCCCTGCAAATAGCACAATTGCTTGAGCAGCGCCTTATACACTGCACGCGCAATGGTAAATTTAAATCCGGGGTCGTGTCCCAGCGACATATCGGCAAAATTCTGATGCGAGAGCGACTCGAAAATCATTGCAGGGACAACCGGCAGACGCGATTCACTATAACTCTTATCTATTATTCCGCGCACAGTCCATTTTATTCCATATACAGCCGCAATATCATCATAGACACTCTTGAGCACCGTCCCCACAATATCACGCGCCATATAACGCGAGTGGCCCGTGGCCACAGTGTCGCCATTAAATTCTGTGGTAACAATTCCCAAAGAGCCTATAAGTTCGTCCTCGGCCGAGAAGCCTGCATCGGAGTGGAAGCCGAATGTCATCTCAATGGGCACGCAGAGGCCTGCTGTATCGGGATTATATATCGAGCCGCCTGTAAGATGATTCACCGCATGCGAACGGCAGTTAATATCGTCGGTATAATCGCGCTGTCCATCACTAGGCGAATAGACCTCATAGGGGAATCCGCTCCACTGAAGAGCGTATCGCGCACCCTCAAGATAGCGCGGCAACCCACTCACCATAGGGATACTGTCGCCGCGAGCCACAACTCCCATTCCTCCGCCGAAACGCACCGCATCGGCGCTTACAACACCTTTCGAGGCGCTGGCATTGGAGAGCATCACAACCTGTTCGTCGTGCGCACCTTTTTTAAAATCGAATGTTCCCAGATAGACCCACGTGCCACCACCCATCTGCTGATTCACGCGAAATTCCGTTATTCCACCTGCGTGAAGCACGCTGTAATGTGCATCATCAACCGCATTCTCAAGCGTCTGATAAGTTACATAAACTGCGTAACGACCATCCTCGGGAATCTCGGGCTTCCACTTTGCAAGAGCAGTTGCATTCTTGGCGCTGCCGCTTGTGGGAGTCGAGCGCGACGTTCCATCGGCAAAAGGATTCTCGTGCGCAACAAAAAAACCATCGCGCAGGCGGAATCCGCCGCTCTTTACATCCCACTGTTTTTTATCGGTCTTTCCTTCGAGGTACTGCGAAGCACCAAAAACAACGTCATTATCGACAATTACACTGCGAGGCTGCCAGTCGCGCTCGCGCGGAGTATAGACAAGCGCTCCTGCATTCTCAAGCATAGGCATAAGAAAAGGAACGACAATCGACTGCGTAAAAAGGTCTTCGGTGGTACAATAGAGCGCCGGACGCTGCCACTCCCACGTGCCTTCGTCGTTCGAGAACACTCGTCCGTGGCTTTGCCACAAGGCCAAATGTCTATCCTTGAGACCCTTTGTCGGACGATAAGGGCGCGAGATATTATCGACCCACGGAGCACCACTGTAAACAACGTCGCCCCAAACGCGGCTCTTATCAATTTTTTTCTTCTCGCGCAGAATATTGGGTACGAGCTTTTCGATGGGCTGTCGGTGGGCAATAAGTTCTATTTTATATCGGCGCATATCCTTGGGCAGCACCTCGCGTATCTCGTCATAAATGCGTTCGACAAGCTCGGGGGTGAAGCGTTGTGCCGCAAAGTTACTGTTGGCATAGATAGTAATTTTACGTGCACGCTTGTTTACCACAATATTATTGCGTTTGCGTTCGAGACGGCAGTTTTTTATTCTAAAATCGTCCGATTTATATTCGGTAAAGTATTTCTCTATGGCACGAGTAAGCACTTTGTCGGCACGCTGTGCCGACAAAGTGAAAAAGCATAACAAACAGGCTGTGATTGTTATAAGCCGTCTAATATCTATTATGTGCATATTTTTTTATTTGGCAGCAAGGGTGTTTATCTTGTCCAAAATAGCTTTTGCATCCTCATTGAACGACATACTCACCGTGTCGAAATATTTACGTGCGGGAAGCCCCGGCTCGACGTGGCTCACACGAGCAATATACTCCTTGTTAAGAGCAAATATACTGTTGAACACCTCAATCCACTCAGCAGCATCGGCCTTCGAGTCGTACGATGCAAAAAACGCCTGTGTAGCCAACTGGTCGGCTATATAAGTTATCACCTTCTTGTAATTTTTTCTACTTGCCATAGTCTGATTCTGTTTAAAATTTAAATACAGTTGTAAAGATATACTTTTATTCGCAAAGTAACAACAAAAGAGAAAAATCTGCACAATTTTTGAATAATTTTATTACGCGGCACATAAAAAAACCTTTTATACTTTTTATATTCACAAAAAAAAGCGAAATTTGCCAATATTTTGTGCATTCAATAACCTTTAATAATATTAACAGATATGAAGATTAGCGCATTGCAAAAAGCAAGGGCCGCTTACGAGCCCAAGTTGCCACAAGCACTGAAAGAGGTAGTAAAAGTTTGTGAAGGTGCAGCAACCGAGTCGGTAGCCGACCAAGAGGCTATTAAGTCGATGTTCCCCAACACATACGGTCTGCCCATCATTACATTCGAGAAAGGTGGCGAGGCTGTAGAGTATCCCGCAATAAACGTAGGTGTTATTCTATCGGGTGGCCAAGCTCCCGGCGGACACAATGTAATCGCCGGCCTTTTCGACGGTGTAAAGAAACTGAATCCCGCAAGCCGTCTCTATGGTTTCCTTATGGGTCCCGGCGGATTGGTTGACCACAAATATATGGAGATTACTCCCGAGATTATGGATGCTTACCGCAACACTGGTGGTTTCGACATCATCGGTTCGGGACGTACAAAGCTCGAAAAGACCGAGCAATTCGATAAAGGTCTCGAGATTATCAAAGAGCTTGGCATTAAGGCTCTTGTAATTATCGGTGGCGACGACTCGAACACCAACGCCTGCGTGCTTGCCGAGTATTATGCAGCAAAGAACACCGGTGTACAGGTAATCGGCTGTCCCAAGACAATCGACGGCGACCTTAAGAACGCATACATCGAGACATCTTTCGGATTCGACACAGCTTGTAAGGTATATTCCGAGGTTATCGGCAACATACAGCGCGACTGTAACTCGGCTCAGAAATATTGGCATTTTATAAAGCTGATGGGCCGCTCGGCATCACACATTGCTCTTGAGTGCGCACTCCAGACACAGCCCAACTACTGTATTATCTCTGAGGAGGTCGAGAAGAAAGCCCTTTCACTCGACGACATTGTTACCGCTATCGCACAGGCTGTTGCCAACCGTGCAGCAGCAGGCAACAACTTTGGTACAGTGCTCATCCCCGAGGGTCTTATTGAGTTTGTACCCGCAATGAAGGCTCTTATTGCCGAGCTCAACGACCTTCTTGCTCACAAGGGCGAGGAGTATGCAGCCGTTGCACCCGAGGAGCAGCGTCAGTACATCATCAACCTTTTGTCAAAGGACAATGCAGCAGTTTACGCAAGCCTCCCCGCAGGTGTTGCCCGTCAGTTGACAATGGACCGCGACCCCCACGGCAACGTACAAGTATCCCTTATCGAGACCGAGAAGCTCCTCTCAGAGATGGTTGCAGGCAAGCTCGCAGCTTGGAAAGCCGAGGGCAAATATGTTGGTAAATTCAATCCTCAGCACCACTTCTTTGGCTACGAAGGACGTTGCGCAGCCCCCTCGAACTACGACGCCGACTACTGCTATGCACTCGGTTACAACGCTTCGCAGCTCATCGCAGCCGGAAAGACCGGTTATATGTCATCAATCCGCAACACAACAGCTCCCGCAGCCGAGTGGGTTGCAGGCGGTATTCCCATCACTATGATGATGAATATGGAGCGTCGCCACGGCGAGATGAAGCCCGTTATCCAGAAGGCTCTTGTTGACCTTGAGGGTGCACCTTTCAAGGCATTTGCAACCAACAGAGAGAAGTGGGCCAACGAGACCTGTTACGTATATCCCGGCCCCATCCAATATTTCGGCCCCAGCGAGGTATGCGACCAGACAACAGTAACATTGGCACTGGAGCAGGCTAAGTAATCAGACAAAATGGCCGAAGCCACAAAGAAGAAAAATAATCCCGGCGGACGGAAGAAAACAACTTCCGCCCGCCGCTTATCATCGCCACGCAAGAAACAAAAAAAGCAAGGCGACCTTCCCGGTTGGGTATATATTGTTGCAGCGGCGCTCCTGTCGAGCCTTGCAATTGCAGCAGTCTATTATATATTCTTCCGCCCCTATTTTTACCGTTTCCGTCCCTGCTACGGCGAGCGTCATTATGGAATTTGTATGCCTCTCGGATATTCGATATATGGCATCGACGTCTCGCGCCATCAAGGCACAATAGATTGGGTGGGGCTTAAAAACGGCGACGGGAAAAGCGCCCCCGTACAGTTTGTATATATGAAAGCAACCGAGGGTAGCGACTTTACCGACAAGAATTTCAAAAACAATTTTGCGAGCGCCAAAGAACAAGGTTTTGTGCGCGGAGCCTATCATTATTTCAGTCCTTACTCGGGCGGGCTTGCGCAGGCCAACATGTTCATAAAGACCGTTAAACTGCAAAAGGGCGACCTTCCGCCTGTTGTTGACGTCGAGGAGCGTCCAAAGGATAAACAGCGTTTCATTCAAGAGCTTAAAATTTTTATAGCAAAGATTGAAGAGCATTATGGAGTAAAGCCCATAATATACTCTTACAAGAAATATAAAGAGCAGTATCTTTCCGAGCCCTTCTTCAACAAATACCCCCTGTGGGTGGCTCACTATTATGTGAGCAAGCTCGACGAGAATATCGAGTGGCTTATGTGGCAATGTTCCGATATTGGACAGTTGCCGGGAATAAAAGAGAATGTAGATATAAACATTTTCAACGGCACAAAAGAGCAGTTTAAGAGCATTCTGATAAAATAATAGTCGCAGGTTGTCCAATGGCCGACAATCGACTGCAACGGCCCATTATCCGACGACACATAAAAAAAGCGAGCACAGCGTTTCACGCTCTATGCCCGCAATAATCCGAAAATAATCACCGGCTATCCTTGATAGCCCGCACTTGCGCTTGAATAGTTGCGCCACGCCTCAAGAAGCGCGCAAAAGTCATCGGGCAGTTGCGAATCGAAGTGCATCATCTGCTTGGTGACCGGGTGCACAAAGCCCAAAGTCTTTGCGTGCAATGCCTGACGCGGACAAGCCTTAAAACAATTTTTCACGAACTGACTATATTTATTAAATTGCGTTCCACGCAGAATCTCGTCGCCACCATAAACGTCGTCGTTAAAAAGAATGTGCCCTATGTGCTTCATATGCACACGAATCTGATGCGTGCGTCCCGTCTCAAGATTGCACTCTATAAAGGAGACGTAACACAAACGCTCAAGTACACGATAATGCGTAACAGCGTGCTTGCCGATTGTATCGTCGGGCGAGACAGTCATCTGCAAACGGTTGCGAGGGTTGCGCGTTATATTCCCCACAACCGTTCCCTTATCGTCTTTTGGGACGCCCCAGACAAGGGCATTATATGTACGCTCGGTGGTTTTATCGAAGAATTGACGACCAAGAAAAGCCTTAGCGTATGCTGTTTTTGCAACCACCAAAAGTCCCGAGGTGTTTTTGTCGATTCTGTGCACAAGGCCCACTTGCGGGTCGTTGGCATCGAAGTGAGGATTGTCCCTCAGATGCCACGCAATAGCATTTATGAGCGTACCGTGCGTATTTCCGCAACCCGGATGCACCACAAGCCCGGCAGGCTTGTTTACAACCATAAGCTCGTCATCTTCATAGACTATATTAAGGGGAATATCCTCGGGCACGATAGTACTGTCGTACTCGGGACGGTTCATGGTAATTACAATATTGTCGAGTGGCTTTACTTTGTAATTACTTTTTACGACCTTACCGTTAACGGCAATATTACCTGCATCGGCCGCCTGTTGAATCTTATTGCGCGAGGTGTTGGCAAGGTGGTCTATAAGGAATTTATCAATGCGCACGGGCGACTGTCCCTTGTCGGCCACCAGATGAATCTGCCGCATAGGCTGTTCGGCACCCAACTCGCCACCTTCGAGTTCATCGAGTTCGGCCGCCTCGTCGTCAAATTCAAGAAGAATATCGTCGTCGAGCATATTTTTATTCAAACCAAGATTCATCTACAATAGGTTCATTGGCCTCTTTATCCTCGCCACTGCCAATTACAAGCACCACTGTCGAGCCTGCCGGAATTGACATTCCGTTACGCAAAGTATCGCGCCCCATCATAAGCGAATAGACCCAATCGGCCTCACCCTCTATTTTTACATTTGTGCCTAATTTGAATCCTGCCGCACGCAGACGCGCCTCGGCCTCACGCAACGAGCAATTGTCGATAACGTCGGGGATTATTTGCGTGGGCACGTGGCTCGAGCTCATTGTAAGCTCAATCTTGCGCCCTTTCTTTACATTTGTATCGGCAAGAGGGCGCTGTTCGAGCACTTGATCCTCTTCTGCCCCTTTGACATATTTATAATCGACAATCTCAAAGTCGAGATTCTTGCTGCGCAACAACTCGGCAGCATCGCCCAACTGCATTCCGCAAATATCGGGCACAACAACCACCTTGCCGTGCTGTGTATAGCTGTCGAGCCACGCAAGGGCAATAAGAGGAGTAGCCAGCAACACTAATAACATTGCCAGCAGATTTATTATGATTAGTTTCTTTTTTGTCATATTATACAATAAAAAAAATAATTCGTAAAAACCGAGAGCATTGCATCACTCACCGTGTGCATTGCGCGAAGATACAAATAAACGAGTAATTTTTTGTACAAACAGATAAAATATTTAGAAACTGTTTCATTTTATATCGTCAAGATTTTTATAAACTCGAACCGTTTCTTAGAATAAACAAGCGATATAAAATAGGTTCTACTTTCACGGAGTGTGATATTTTTTTTGAGAACATTGTTTAGAAACTGTTATTTAAACTGCTTCTAAATATAATTTAACTTGCTCACTTGACACTTTTATATTATCTTCGCAGGCAGAATATAAGACTAAAGAACAATGAAAAGAATTATTCCCCTTATAGCACTAATGCTTATTACAGCATCGGCACAGGCCCAGCTTTTCAAGCCCCGCGAGAAAAAAGCCCCAAAAACAGAGTATAGCATCGGTACTGTACCGGTCGAGAACAACCGAGTGGTATTCCGTGAAAAAATAGAAGCACCCGGCCTGAGCGCAGCACAAATTATGGAGCGTGCACGCACGTGGTACAACAACCGTTACGTCGAGCCCACTGTGCTATCTGCAAAAATACAGAAAGAAGAACCTGCCACCTTTGAGGCAAAAGCCGAGGAGTATATAGTATTTACAAAAAAATTCTTGGTGCTTAACCGCGCAAGAATATACTATTATCTTACCCTCAACAGTTACGACGGCGGATGCGAGCTTATAATGTCAAGAATAACCTATTGGCACGACGATGAGAATCCCGATGGAGGTTCACGCTATACTGCCGAGGAGATTATCACCGACGAGAAAGCCCTCGACAAAGATAAAAAGCTAAAAAAAGAGCCCGGACGTTTCCGCACAAAGACAATCGACCTTAAGAATACCCTTGTCGATGAGCTAAAAAAACAATTGACAACAAAATAATCCCCACACAGTGAAAAACAGAGATAAAATAAGAAACATACTGAACATACTGTTCTACATAGGAACAGTAGCGACAATCATCCTATATATTACCACCGACGGCGGTAAGCCCTTTTTTTACACAGGCGCAGTTACACTATCCATAAAAACATTAGAATACATACTGCGCTTTGTCCTCTGATTGATATTTATGAGTAGCAGACTACTATACATACTACTGCTTCTGACCGCCCCGATTATAGCAAGCGGACAGAGCTTTAAAGCAACCAATGCCAAACGGATAGAGACAGGAGGCATCGGCGGATTCGGCAGTGGCGAGGTATTTAATCCGTTCGGAGAGAAAGACACCACAAAATCGGAGCACAAGGAAGTACCGATGGAGATACACCAATGGCACATCGACGAGCTATTAGGGAACACCCTCCCGGTAAACGCCGACACACTGCAACATCTGTACCAAAATTGGCATATGACCGAGGGAATGAACGGCGAATATAACTTCCTTGGCAATATGGGTGCCCCCCGACAAACGAGAATTTTCTTCAACCGTCCCTCAAGCACTGAATATAATTTTATTCAACCTTACGACTATTTCATCGTACGCCCATCAGAGATATTCTTCACCGACACAAAGTCGCCCTACACCAATCTAAGCTACAACGAGTCGGGCGACAAGGTAACAGGCGACGACCGTTTCCGTGCCTATTTTGCGACAAACGCCGGTAAGAAATTCGGAGTAGGATTTTTATTCGACTACCTATATGGTCGCGGTCGTTACGACAATCAATCGACCGCATTTATGAATTTCTCGCTATTCTCATACTATCGCAGCGACCGCTACAACTACCACCTGTTGGCCAGCCGCTATCATATGAAGATGGCCGAGAATGGAGGAATAACCGACGACCTATACATTACAAACCCCGAAAAAACCGATGCAGCCAGCAGTTCATTCGGCACCACAGATATTCCCGTGCACCTCGACCGCACGTGGAATCGCAACGAGCTTTACACTGCATTTTTTACACATAATTACAATTTCGGATTCAAGAAAAGAGTGCGCAAGGATATAAGCCCCGACAGTTTAGCCATCGAGGTTGCACGTCTGATGCACGAGTATCGCGACACGACCCGCACCATAAGCCCGGCCGACTCGCTTCAGTTGGCACAGATTGCCGATAGTGTAGCCCGCCGCGAGGCCGAAGATTACGCCGAGTACGAAACACGTTTCATCCCCGTTGCACGCATCACCCACACAGCCAATTTCGAGTCGAACCACCACGAATTTATATCGCACGAACAGCCTTACAACTACTATGCCGACCGTTTTCTGCGTTACGACTCACTCGACCGCACCGACTATTGGAACGTAAAGAACACAGTCGCACTGACACTGCGCGAGGGATTCAGCAAATGGGCAATAGCCGACGTATCGGCCTACGCATCATATAAATACAGCAGCTACAAGCTGCCCGACACACTCCCCAATGCAAATGAATATCGTCGTCGATACACCGAGCACACAGTGATGATAGGAGCACAAATAGAGAGCAACCGCAGCAAACACCTCACCTACCGTCTAAGAGGCGAGACAGCCGTATCGGGCGACGACCTCGGAGCGTTTCTCTTAGAAGGAAAAGGACGTCTCAATTTGCGTCTGCTGGGACAAGATGCCCATATTCACGCAAACGCCTTTGTAAAGAACAATCGCCCCTCGTTCTTCTATCGCCACTACCACTCGGAGCACTATTGGTGGGACGATAATAACCTTGACAAAGAATTCCGCACACGCATCGAAGGAGGCTTTGTCCTTGACAGATGGAAGACCCGTATAAAGGCCGGAATCGAGAATATCAAAAACTACACCTATATAGCCAACCACTCACAACCTGTGGCATACGGCTATCTGAGCAGGCTCGGCGTGGCGCAAGAGAGCAGCAACATACAGATACTCTCGGCCACCCTGAATCAAGATTTTAAATTCGGCCCGCTGCATCTTGATACCGAATTCACCTACCAGAACAGCAGCAACAAGAGCGTGCTTCCACTGCCCGAGCTCAATCTATATGCCAACCTCTACCTAAAGTTTAAAATTGCAAAAGTCCTGAACACCGAGCTTGGTGCAGATGTTCGATATTTTACATCCTACTATGCCCCCGACTACTCACCGGCATTAGGAGAATTCGTACAGCAGAACGAGGCCGACAAAGTAGAAATTGGCAACTATCCGATAGTAAACATATACGCCAATTTCTTGCTAAAACAGACACGTTTCTACGTAATGTACTACCACATAAACGAAGGAACAGTCAACAAGAGAAGTTTCCTTGCGCCCCACTACCCTATGAGCCCTAAAGCACTGTGGTTCGGGCTATCGTGGAATTTCTACAATTAACAAAAGAAGCAGCAGATGAATATAAACATCAAATGGGGCTTTATCGGATGCGGCGTAGTAACCCAAAAAAAAAGCGGCCCGGCATTCAATCTTATTCGCGGTTCACAAATAGTAGCAGTGATGGGGCGCGACAAAGAGCGCACACGCGCCTATGCCAAGCAATTTAATATCCCCCGATGGTACACCGATGCACAAGAGCTCATCGACGACCCCGACGTAAATGCAATATATATTGCAACGCCACCATCGTCGCACGCCACATACGCCATAATGGCGATGAAGTCGGGCAAGCCCGTGTATGTAGAAAAGCCCCTTGCTGCCAACTACGAAGATTGCGCCCGCATCAACCGCATATCACGCGAGACAGGCGTTCCCTGCTTTGTAGCATATTACCGCCGCTACCTACCCTACTTCAACAAAGTAAAAGAGTTATTGCCACGTCTGGGCAAAATACTCAATGTACAGATACGCTTCGCAGTACCTCCACGCGACCTCGACTACAACCGCGAGAATCTACCGTGGCGCGTACAACCCGACATTGCCGGAGGCGGTTATTTCTACGACCTTGCCGCCCACCAGCTCGACCTTCTGCAAGATATGTTCGGCTGCATCTTAGAGGCCGAAGGCTACACAGCCAACCGCGGCGGTCTATACGAAGCCGAAGACACCGTAAGCGCCTGTTTCAAATTCGAGACCGGCATTCCCGGTTCGGGTTCTTGGTGCTTTGTATCGAGCGAGCTTGCACGCGAAGATCGTATAGAAATCTTCGGAAGCAAAGGTACGCTAAAATTCTCGGTATTTACATTTGAGCCCATCCTATTCACAGGCGAGAATGGCAGCGAGGAATTTACAGTGCCCAACCCTGCATACGTACAGTTGCCACTTATAAAAAACGTGGTCGAGCACCTACAACACACAGCCGTGTGCAGTTGCGACAGTGTAAGCGCCACACCAACCAACTGGGTAATGGACAAAATACTTGGTAAGATACTTTAAACAAGTATCCGAAAAAGGCATATAGAGCAGACCCATATATGCAAACAAAAGGCTCGACATATAACGCAACAAAGGCAATGCTTTTTTTGGCAATGCTGATATTGGCAGGCACCAATTGCAAAGCACAAGAATTGGGACGTACACTGCTTAAATACCCCGAGCGCATATTAGACCTCACACATCTTGGAATAGACAAGACCGAAGGAATAATAAACAAATACCTCGACCAAAAAGACAGCCTTTACATAAGCCCCAACAAATACAAGCTGACGCTTATGGCGCAATATATCAACAACTATGAGTATTATCGTTTCTCGCTTCCCGACAAAGGACAAAGCATTACACTGATGCCGGATAACAGCGATAAATTGGGCTTTTACATCGGTTGGAAGTGGATATTCCTTGGCTGGGCATTTGATATAAACAAGAACAATGCAAAAAGCGACTGGAATTTCAGTTTCTATACAGCCCGAGTAGGCATCGACATTTTCTATCGCAAACGCAGCAAAGGATTCAGAATAAAAGGACTTGAAGGCTTTAGGAACGCCGCAGGCGAAGAGATAAAGAATTACAACCGACATTTCGACGGAATATCCGTAAGCCAAAGAGGCATAAACGTATATTACATATTCAACAACAAACACTTCTCGTACCCCGCCGCATATAGTCAGACAACCAATCAGATGCGCAGTAGCGGTACGTTCATCTTGGGTCTCAACTACTCGGAGCAATCGTTTAACATTGACACAAAAAAATTTGACAGTACAATAGAAACAGCAATGTCCCCCGCGCTTAAATTCGACATTGTGAGGTATAAAGATTATAGTATAAATTTAGGCTACTCCTACAATTGGGTATTTGCAAAAAACTGCCTTGCCAATATATCATTAACCCCGGCCATAGGCTACAAGAATACATCTTTTAAATTGAGCAGCAGCAAAGAGTTTATAGACAACATAAATTTCGACCTTATAACACGCACGGCTGTCGTCTATAATAACACACGCTATTTCATAGGTGCATCGCTAATATCGCACACCTATTCTTACCGCAGAAGCAGTCTGTACATTGTTAATGGATTCGGCACACTGAACATATACGCAGGAATAAACCTGTTCAAGAAATAAAAGGCCGATAAGAAGAGCCTCCATTAGGCATCGGTCAATGTTCCTCTACACTGCAAAAATAATTCCCGTACAGCAAGACACAATGCTGCGCGGGAATTATTCACTCTACGAGATACACTTTTTAGAATCTCATTCCAAGGGAAACAACAAATTTGCTCATTGTATCATCGACCGCAGCCGACGGATTAACATATTCTGCATCGTAGAAAGGATAAAAATCGCCCTCTTGTCGAGTATATACATAAGCTGCATCAAAATAGAAAGATGTACCACGATAACCGAAGCCAACCGTATAATTATTAGTTGCGTAGCTATTCATATACTCGGTATTGGTATCGACATACGAGAGCATATATTTTGCCGCACTCTTTTTATAGGGTGCCGATACGTGATTATATCCGCATCTGATACTGAAATTCTTATCAAGCATAAGCTCGGCACCCACTCGCACCTTGTGCACCGCTTGCAGGTTATTCTCAAATTCCGCCTCCATTTCGGGCATACTGTACCCACCATCATACTCCATTGAGGCCGATGAATAATCCGTATATTCATACTCGGCATTTAGAGCCAGAAAATCTCCGAATGTATATGCTGCACCTACATTAAAAGTCCACGGTGTTTCAAGGTGATAGTCGAGAAAATAGTCGCTCCCATAAGCATAGTCGTAACTACGGGTATCCATCTTTCCTGTTGTATATTCGGTAAGTTGTCCGTTTATGATGGCATCGGCAGGCTGTCCATCTATTGAGGCCGACATACGATCGGTGAGCGAGTACCACGTTGGAGAATGAATCGACGCTCCTATACGGAAAGAGGAGTAGTAGAATGGACGTACTATAATACCGAATTTCATATCAATACCCTCGCCACGCGTGTCGTACCAATTGCTAAGCGTGTAAATCGGGCCGTACGAGTCGTCTTCGCCATAGTAGGACGAACGACTGTAATCGACATAATGAGCGCCAACTGTAAATCCCAAATAAACCTGATTGTTCAAATTGAACGAGACATTAAGATCGACCTCATCGACCCCGCCCTTCTCTTCGCTGCGATAAACAACCGAGGTTGGTGTGTACATTGGAACACCGGCATCTATAATAGTACCATCGGCAGCCTCTTCGCCGGCAAACAACAATCCTCCATCGGCACCCAGTAACGCAAGCCACGGATAGGACAAGGAGGTATAGTGCTGATAGCTCATATTTGTAATATCGAAAGGATGATTATTGTACAATTGTTGCATCTGATACATCTGCGAGAATCCACCCGATGCACCGGCCATCGCAAACTCCTTTTGAAGATTGTTCCGACGTTTGTAGTTGAAGCCTACATTTATAAATTCCAAAGAGCCGCTTGCTGCCCGATATGAAAACATTGCACCTACATTATCGAAAGAGAAGGTGGTCTTATCACTCTTGAGCGTTGTACCCAGATAATCGGCTTTTATTTTATGCGTGTTTACGCTTCCCGTTATCGAGATATCATTGGAACGATAAAGAGCTGCGCCTGCCGGGTTAACGCCGAGCACCGATAGGTCGGCACCTAATATGCTCATCGAGCCGCCCATTCCCACGAATCGCGCCGTTCCCGTAAGCTCTGTATCAATGAGACGCACCGCCTCGTATGTACTCTGTGCACCTACACTCGTTGCAACTGCCAGCAAAGCTGTAAATATATATTTTCTCATAATTTGCATTTTTAAGTTGGCAATCTGTTTTTATCATCTACATCCAATTATATATTATCGTCGGCCGCCACCGCGCGAGCCACCACCGCGAGCTGCGCCACCACCACTACTACGTGAACCTCCGCCACTGCTGCGTGATACACTGCTGCCCGACGAACGGCTACTGCCACTTGAGAAAGAGCTGCGGTTGCCCGAGCTGCGTTCGCTCGACGACGAGCGTTCCACCTTGGACGAGCGCGAGGTTGTGCGAGTGCTGCTGGGACGGTCGTAGGTCTTTTCTCGTCCGCTATTGCCACGCACTGCAGTTCGACTACCTGTTCTATCCTGCTGTTTACTGCCATTTACCGAGCTGCGTGCAGCCTCGCCCCTACGTACAGAAGTTGAGCGCTCGACACTTGTCCCCGAGCGATTGCCTCCACGACCGGTGCTTCTTGACACTGCTCCACGATTACCACTCTGTGCAACATCGCCCTGTAGAAATTCACCGCGACGCGCAACGCTGCCTCGCTCTATACTCGTGCCACGTGCAATGCCGGTTCCACCACGCATATTTGTTATCGGTGGTATTCTTCCGTCGCGATAATGCCCACTGCCTGCAAAGTGTCCGCCAAAATGCGGATGGTAATGTCCGTAGTGTCCGCTGTGCCACCAATAATGCGGTGTATGCCAATGCCCCCAACCGCTATAATAAGCCCAAGAGTGGCAAGGCCACCCCCAGTTCCACGACCACGAGGCGTGATACCACGGAGTATAGACCGGATAAAATTCCCAATATATACCATCGTCATACAGCACCCAATTGTCAATGTCGCTTGTATATACAACATCCCAATACCACGGGCTGCTCACTATTACTCGATGGGGGCTGTGAAAGCGCACAATGCGCGACGAGTAGAAATACTCGACATCATCGCCACTCTCTTGATAATCGTCCTCACTGTATTCTACACCCTCCTCGTCGTAATACTCACTCTCGGTTGCCGCTGCCGATGGACGGCGATTATACTCATCCTCGTCGCGTTCGGTTAATCGAGTAGTGCCTATACGCTCCTGAGTGGTTATAAGCACATTGGTATTATCCCTTGTCTCGACCTCTTGCGTTTTTTTCTTTTTGGGTACAAAATACATATCATCCACCTGCGCTGTCAATCCCAACGGAAGCAACAACATCAAAAATATCAAAAACTGCCTCATAGTCATATATTTTTTTGTTTATACTCTTTAACACTGCGAATTTAGGCATAATAAACAAGAAAAAAAGAGAAAATCCCCTACTAAATTGTGGGGATTTTCCTATTTTGCAATAATCGGGCAAAAAGACGATTATTGTACTTTGCGTCTGTTTACTTTGCCTCGTTCTCGGGACGCAGTTGACGAACAACCTCGGCAGTACGCCACATTTCACTCTCGTGAAGCGCTTTAAGCTCCTCGTTGAGCTTCTCGCGATAGTCGGGCTGCGAGTTTGAGTCAATAGAAATCTGAGCCTCACGACCGCTCTTAACCGACTCGTAAAGTTGGTACATTACAGGCTTAATAGCATCGTGGAAAGGTCCCATCCAATCGAGAGCGCCACGCTGTGCTGTTGTCGAACAGTTAGCATACATCCAGTCCATACCCTTTGCTGCAAACAGAGGCATAAGCGACTGTGTAAGCTCCTCGACAGTCTCGTTGAAAGCCTCAGAGGGAGTGTGTCCATTCTCGCGCAGCACCTCGTACTGAGCAAGCAAAAGTCCCTGAATAGCGCCCATAAGTGAGCCACGCTCGCCTGTAAGGTCGGAAACAGCCTCGCGCTGGAAAGTTGTCTCGAACATATAACCCGAACCGATTCCGATACCAAATGCAATCACGCGATCCATAGCCTTGCCCGTAGCATCCTGATAGATTGCGTAAGATGAGTTTAGTCCGCGGCCTTCGAGGAACATTGTACGCAATGATGTACCCGAACCCTTGGGAGCAACCATAATTACATCAACATCTGCGGGGGGGACAATGCCTGTTCTGTCGTTCCAGTTAATTCCGAAGCCGTGTGAGAAGTAAAGAGCTTTACCGGCTGTAAGATAGGGAACAACCTTAGGCCACACTGCAATCTGTGCCGCATCCGAGAGCAACATACAGATAATTGTTCCACGCTCGGCAGCCTCTTCGAGCGAGAAGAGTGTCTCACCGGGTACCCAACCGTCGCTCACAGCCTTGTCATATGTTTTTCCCTCGCGCTGACCAACAATTACATTAAAGCCATTGTCGCGCAGGTTGCAAGCCTGTCCGGGACCTTGTACACCGTAGCCCAACACTGCTATTGTCTCATTTTTTAAAATCTCACGTGCTTTTTCAAGCGAAAATTCCTTGGGAGTGATTACATTCTCTATTACTCCACCAAAATTCATCTCTGCCATAGTTTTTGCAATATTTTAATGTTTATTTATAGTTTCTTATTCTCTTGTGCGGTTGGCATCCTCGTCAAAGACATACAGTTGCTCGGTCAGATGCTCAATAACATCGCGTGTAACGGCAATGTGTCCCGATTTTACAAATTGTAGCACGCACTCCTCGGCGGCAAACTCTTTATATAGTTTCATTATTGTTTCGGCCTTACCCGTCTGCTCTACTACCGTGTAGGTTGTATTTATCTCTATCACACGTGCATTATTATGTCTGATTATGCGCGATATTTGTTTGTTTTCCAACAGTTTGGGGGTCGATATTTTATATAATGCAACCTCAAGCAGGAAAATCTCGTCCTCGGTATAATAGTTTGCACGGAGCACATCTATCTTCTTTTCGAGACGCTTAACCACCTTTTCTATAATCTCTTCCTCGCTCCACAGCGATAGTGTGTAACGATGTACCCCCTCTATCGACGACGAGGATACATTTAACGTCTCGATATTCATCTGGCGACGAGTAAACTCGGCTGTTACCTGATTGAGAACGCCTGCAAGATTCTCGGAATATATGATTACGGTATATAATTTCTTATCCATACTCTTTTTACTCTAAAACCATATCACAAATTGAAGCTCCGGGAGGAATCATAGGCATTACATTGTCCTCTTCTTCTACCGCCACGTGCAGCAGAAAAGCCCCGGGTGTCTCTATCATTTCACGCACTGCATCGGCAAGTTCTTCGCGTTTTACGACCAAACGCGAGGGGATTCCATAGGCCGATGCTATCATATTATAATCGGGGTTCAGCATCGGGGTACACGAGTAGCGATGATTGTAGAACATCTCTTGCCATTGGCGTACATTCCCCAAAAAGTTGTTATTCATAAGAATCATTTTTACCGGGGTACGCTGCTCCATTATAGTGCCAAGTTCCTGAATATTCATCTGGAAACCTCCGTCGCCCATAAACACGCACACTGTTCTATCGGGCATTGCCATTGAAGCACCTATTGCCGCCGGTAGTCCATAGCCCATTGTACCAAGCCCTCCCGAGGTGAGGAGGCTGTGGGGACGGGTATATTTGAAATATCGGCACGCCATCATCTGATTCTGTCCGACGTCTGTTACGAGTATCGCGCTGTTGTTTGTTGCATCGCTCACGCAGCGTGCAACCTCGCCCATCTTCAGTGGGCCTTCTTTGGGATTCAACGCCTTTTCAATAACACGCTCCTGCTCAATTGCGTCGTAGTCGGCAAAGCTGTCTATCCACTCTTTATGGTTGCCCACGGGCATAAGCTCGGTAATCAGCGGCAGCGTCTCTTTGCAATCGCCAATAACGGGAATATCGGCTTTTACACATTTATCAATCTCGGCACGGTCAATATCAAGATGAATAATCTTGGCCTGCTTGGCGTATGTTGTAAGGTCGCCTGTTACACGGTCGCTGAAACGCATACCGATGGCAATTATAACATCGGCCTGATTTGTGTTGATATTGCAACTAAGATTACCGTGCATTCCCAACATTCCCATCGTCAGAGGGTAGTCGCTGGGGAGAGCCGAAAGTCCCATCAGAGTACGCGCTGCGGGGATATTTCCTTTTTCGAGGAATGCTTTTAGCTCTTCGTGCGCCTCACCGAGCTCTACTCCTTGTCCGATAAGAGCAAAGGGGCGCTGTGCACGACCTATAAGCTCGGCTGCGGCCCTCACTGCCTCGTCAAGAGGCTTGGGATAGGGCACGTAACTGCGTATCTTATCGACTGTTGCCGGTTCGTAGGCTACCTGCGATATTTGAGCGTTCTTTGTAAAATCGAGCACAACAGGGCCGGGACGACCTGTGCTGGCAATATAAAATGCACGTGCCACGGCCCAAGCAATATCCTCGGCACGACGTATCTGGTAGCTCCATTTGCTTATAGGCTGTGTTACGCCCACAAGGTCAATCTCTTGAAAAGCATCCGTGCCAAGCACATTAGAGGGCACTTGTCCTGCAATGACAACAATGGGGGTGCTATCGAGAATTGCATCGCTTATTCCTGTCAATGTATTTGTTGCACCGGGGCCGCTTGTTACGATGCAGACGCCCACCCTACCCGAGCTGCGTGCATAGCCTTCGGCGGCATGCGTGGCGCCCTGTTCGTGTCGCACCAGCACCTGTCTGAAATCGTGTTTGTGGTCGTACAAAGCATCAAACACCGGCATTATAGAGCCTCCGGGATAGCCGAATATGGTGTCAACGCCCTCGTGCATAAGTGAACGCATAAGAGCTTCGGCTCCTGTTATAATCTCTTTCATCGGTTATCTGTTTTTTTGTTGTTTCTTAGTCTATTATTCTCACTCCGCCCTTATCGGCCGAGCTCACCATATTGGCGTATGCTCTAAGGCTCTTCGATACTACGCGGTCGCGTGTAAGGGGGAACATTTCTCGTGCGGCAAGTTCTTCGTCGCTCAGACGCACATTTATCGTGCGGTTGGGAATGTCAATGTCGATAATGTCGCCACTGCGCAACTTGCCTATGTTTCCTCCGGCGGCAGCCTCGGGCGAAATGTGGCCGATGCTGAGCCCCGACGTACCTCCGCTGAAGCGTCCATCGGTGATAAGGGCACACTCTTTTCCCAGATGACGCGATTTTATATAGGATGTAGGATAGAGCATCTCTTGCATTCCCGGGCCGCCTTTCGGGCCTTCATACACAATTACGACTACGTCGCCGGCCTGAACCTTGCCCCCGAGAATTCCCTCGACGGCCGCATCCTGCGAGTCGAACACTTTTGCTGTTCCTGTGAATTTCCATATACTCTCGTCAACGCCGGCTGTCTTTACCACGCAGCCGTCCTGTGCAATGTTTCCAAAAAGTATGGCAAGGCCGCCATCTTTTGTATAGGCGTGCTCAAGGTCGCGTATGCAGCCACTCTCGCGGTCGCTATCGAGTGTCTCGTACATATTGCTCTGTGCACCCATCTTGTTGCAGAATACATTTGCGGGGGCGGTACTGTATATACGCTGAGCCTCGGAGCCGATAGTGTCGGCCGTTATCGAGTAACGCTCAATATCTTCGGCAAGAGTAGCGCCATTAACACGTTTGAGCGCTGTATTCAGAAGGCCGCCCTTGGCAAGCTCGCCCATTATGCCGATGATACCACCTGCTCGTCCACAATCCTGTACGCTGTATTTTGTGGTATTCGGTGCCAATTTGCACAAGCAGGGAACAGCACGACTGAGACGATCAATATCACTCATACAAAAATCGACTTCGGCCTCTTGTGCCACTGCCAAAAGGTGTAGGATGGTATTTGTCGAACCACCCATTGCAATATCGAGTGTCATTGCATTGAGAAAGGCGTCGCGCACTGCAATACTGCGCGGAAGCACACTCTCATCACCCTCGTCGTAGTATTTTAGGGCATTTGTTACAATCTGTTTGGCTGCATCCTTGAGCAACTGCACACGGTTGGTGTGTGTAGCAAGAATTGTGCCGTTTCCGGGCAAGGAGAGGCCGATAGCCTCGGTCAATGAATTCATTGAGTTGGCCGTGAACATACCCGAGCAGCATCCGCATCCGGGACACGAGCGCCTCTCAACCTCGGCAAGCTCCTCATCGCTGACGCTTGTATCGGCAGCCTTTACCATTGCCGATATAAGGTCGAGGTTCTGTCCCTGCCACGTTCCCTTCTCCATAGGGCCACCCGAAACAAACACTGTTGGAATATTCAAACGCATTGAGGCCATTAACATTCCCGGGGTTATCTTATCGCAGTTCGAAATACATACAAGCGCATCTACTTTGTGGGCGTTGCACATATACTCGACGCTGTCGGCTATAATGTCGCGCGAGGGTAGCGAATAGAGCATTCCATCGTGTCCCATTGCAATTCCGTCATCAATGGCTATGGTATTAAACTCAGCCGCATAGCACCCGAGTTTCTCAATCTCCTGTTTAACAATCTGTCCCGCCTCGTGCAGATGTGTGTGTCCGGGAACAAGCTGTGTAAAAGAGTTTGCAATTCCAATTATCGGCTTGCCAAACATTTCTCGTTTCATTCCGTTGGCAATCCAAAGGGCGCGGGCTCCTGCCATACGACGTCCCTCGGTACACTGTGCGCTTCTTAATTTTATTTTCATAACATTTTTATATTGTGCCTTGATGCCTCAATGCGCGTGCTGAAGAATGACAACACTTTTACATTATATCGAACATCCGCGGCCTCATCTGTTTATAAAAAAAAGCCCTTCTCATATTACAGAGAAAGGCATCTATTTCAGATACATAGCCAATCTCATCCCACTGTTTCCGATAGGACGACAATAGCGTTAATAATGACTGAATTATTATATTGGCTGTGCATAAAAATTCCTTTTTCTTAACAGCTGCGAATGTAATGCAATTTTTCTGCATCACAAAGCAAAAAGCAAAAAAAATAGCAGAATAAATATCAAAAAATCATTTTTTACTCAAAAGTTCAAATAAAATCACAGCCAAAAAGGAGTTTTTGGGCTAAAAAGGGTTGCACAAAGGTTAAAAAAACATAATCCGCGCTGTTTTTAGAAATTTAAACAACTTCTTACAATATGCAGCGAGGATTATGCGTTTCAATTACCTGTTTCGTTTTTTTTATGAAAAATGGGATAGTTTAAACAAAAAATTTAAGATTGCCGAACGACGGTGTCAGTTCGCCATTCTCTATCTTGTGTATAATACTTACCACTGCATCATTCATCGGTGTGGGGACGGACACTTTCCTGCCGAATGCACTTACTACCCCGTTAATTGCATCAACCTCGGTTTTTTTACCTTTTTCAAGGTCTTGCAGCATACTCGCTTTCAACAACGCGTGCTTGCGTATGGCAATCGGTATTATAAAGAACGAAAAAGCCTTTTTTATTCGATTCTTATAATCGAGCAGCTTGACAATATCCTTGCCCTGCACGGGTTCTATTTTAATATTTCCGGCTGCGCACACATCTATGCACTCTTTTATAAGCGCTTGCACCACGCATCGCGAAGCCTTGTTGCCGGCCGCCTCACCGAATGTGCAGCCCAGCACTGCGCTCATTCCCGAAAATGCCGAGTTTATGAGCAGTTTACTCCAGCGCGAACCTATGAAATTATGGTCAATCTCGACGCGTCCCATCTTCTCAAGCAACAGTTTAACATCGGTAATATGAGCATTGGGCTGCGACTGCAAAGAGCCCAACGAGAAACTAAGCGAGCCGGGAGCACTTGTAAGCTCGCACACTCCGGGTGAGGTCATTGTAGCACCCCAAGCAACGGTGCAACCAAGCACACGCTCGTCGCCCACAATCTCGCCTATCTGCAATTCGGGGATTCCATTTTGCAGCGTTACTATCACTCCGTCGGCTGCAAGAAAATTCTTCAGATAGGCAACAACCTCGTCATTCTGCTGTTGCTTGGTCATAAGAAATATAATATCGTACTCGCCCGACATTTCATCGGGGGTATATGCTGTTACCTTTTGTGTAAAATTAACCGTGCCCGTAATTGTCGCCCCACGCGTGCGCAACGCCTCGACGTGTGCCTTGTTACGGTTTATAAGTTCTATTTCTCCACCATTTTTTGTAATGTATGCGCCTAAGATTGTTCCCAATGAACCTGCGCCATATATTGCAGCTCTCATACTATGTTTATTATATTTAAAGATTGTACAAAGTTAGCAACATCTGTTCATTTTAGCAACCATTGTGCAACATTTTGTACCACGGACGCAACAATTCGGGCGTCGGCAATATGCAATAAATGCCTGCCGACGCCCGCTCCAATTATTATTAACAAGAAAAAGAGTTTCTGTTACCGTGCTTTTGTCTATTGTTAAAAATTGAGCAACGAGTTTAGAATATCATTATCACTCTCGACCTCGATGAAGCCGCTATTATCCTCGCCGCGCATCAGAATAAGTATTTTTATATATCCTTTACATTTTTCGAGATAAATGCCGAAGGGCTCGTCATTGTCGTCCAGTTGCAAGAATCCCTCGTAGCCACGGGGGACAGCCTCTTGAGCCTCCCGGGCAAAGCCTCTTTTAACATCGGACGAGCATTTATCCAATTGTAAAACACGCACCTTCTTAATACCTTTTTCTTTCATCTTGGCTACGAAAGAATCAAAAGCATCGACCTCCTCGCCATCCCTCTCTTCGGTAACTTTTACATTTCCGAATTTCTGCAATTCCTCTATTGAAGCAGCATATACTGCACCATCAGTTTTTTTGTATTTGCGCACCAAACGGTCGAGGCCGTCGGCATTAGCCGAGACTGCCGCAAACAACATTATCAGTATAAAAAATATTCTGTTCATAGTACAATTTATTTACAAAGTATCGGAAGGAGCAACATCTTTGTCCTCGTCATCATCCGATGATATATGAAATTTCCTGTGCAGAAAATAACGGCTGGCCACGGGGCTTATAAGTAGCCCCTTGATTGTGTCGTTACCGCCGATAAACAGTTGTGGTTTATTACTCGATAAAAACTTTATCTCGAAAGGGAATTTCCCCATACTCTCGGCATTGCCATACTGCACTGTGTCCGACGGCATCAGATAGCGCAGTTGCACGCCGTCGGTCGCCGAGTTAAGATTCATTGACGCACCAATTGTTGCATCAAGGCCCACGAGCAATTCATTTGCAATACTATCCCACACGAAACGAATATCACCCACGCTGTCGCCCCAAAGAGAGACATCCAAATAAGCGGCATCAAACTCGCGGTTCTCTGTATTGCCCAATCCTCCGCGCCACTGGTCGCGGTCGATGAATCGTATGTGCAATTTTCCATCGCTGTCGTAACTATCGAACATTTTTGTATCTATTACAAAGGGCAAATTAGCATCGTCCCACGCAACATATACCGACGATTGCGCCTGTTCGATATTCTTTCGGATAATATCCTCCCAGAAATCCTCGTCAAGGTAGCGTTTGTCTATCATATACTGCTGCATCTTCTCCCATCCGCCATTATTCTCGACAAGTGAATGTATCTTATATCCAGCAAGGATAAGGGTAACAAGCCAACCGACGATTATCGTCAGTTTGATATAGATGTTAAGCGGACGACACACGCCGCATTTTTTCAATATCCAATGAACAAACGCAAACAGGGGCAGCAACAAAAGAATTATTACATATATATTACTAAACACAGCCTCGCCCAAGGTAGCAAAAAGCGCTAAAAGCACCACCACAATAACAAAGAGCAGCAAAGCCAATACAAACAGCGCAGGAACCCCCACCACAAATAGCAGTGTAAAAAACAGTATCTTTATCGCAGCTGCCAGACAGCCATTATTTTTGGGAGCAGCAAGCTCGGCCATAGCAATATTATAATTCTCTCTCCAAGCAGCCTCAATCCCATTGGCACTATACTCTCGGCCGAGGAGTTTTCGCATACGTGTAATATCCATAATACTGCGTGCTCTTGGAATTATCACCCAAGATATGCAGTAGAGAGCAAGCAGCAAAAAGCCTATACCTCCGCCCAAAAACGAACCCATCAGAAAGAGCAACACAAACAACACACGCGTCAAGGCAACACCCCATCCGTGATACTTTGCCATTCCGGCAAGCACGCCTCCAACGAATTGGTCGTAAGGGTCGCGGAACAATTTACATCCCAGCAGCATTGCTGCACGCCACGGAGCATCGTCGGCGCCAGAGGCTGTCGAGGATGCCTTCTCGTTATCCTGATTCGGCGAATCGGTTTGTGCACCACCCTGCGCTTCCTCTTCGCAATCCTTGGTGTCAAACGGTAATCCGGCCTCATCGAGCACCACCTTTATTATCTCTATTGTTACAATGCCATCGACCCCCACACGCGCTTTCAGTTTGGTTGCAACAGCCTCCTCGACCTCGGCAACTTTCAAATCCTCGCCCTTGCATTTATAATATTCGGTAACTCTATCTATGAATTTTTCCAACATTCCAAGAGCATCCTCATCGAAACAAAAAGTTACTCCGCTTAAATTAACATTAAAAGACCTTTTCATAATAATACAAAGTTAAAAGCAGTTTCAACCATATTTACTTCATACTCTCGACCCAGCGTTTATATCCTTTGTCAAGCTCGACAACATTAAAGCCCATCATCGAGAGCATCTCGGCAGCCTTTTTACTACGTCGGCCACTGCGACAATATATTGCCACATTATGTTCCTTATCGAGCAGACTATCGGCCAAGGCACCAAAGTGTCCACTGTTAACATCGATATTTATACTGCCACTGATATTCCCCTGTGCATACTCCTCGGCCGTGCGCACATCAACCAACTGAACACCTTCACGAGCAATCTCGGCAGCAAACTCCTCGACTGTAACCGAGCTAATCTTGCCTGCACTATAAACGTTTTTCTCAACAGAAAAACTGCAAGAGACAAGCGCCAGCAATAGAGGAAGAATACATATCTTTTTCATATTGTTTATATTATAGAATTGAAATTATATTAAAATACCCATAACCCACCGATGACATTATGACAACAACCTGCACAAATGCCAAAATCCAATCAATCAACAGCAAAAGTTTCACAGAGCCGCCAATCGCAGCCCACTGTTTAGAGAGCACAAGCACTATTGCAACAACAGGAATAGCAGCCAATGAAATTACTCCTATCCAACAGAATATCAAGCTCAGAGGCCAGAAGCGAAAATCTCCAAGCGTCGAATAACCCGAGACGTCAAAGATAAAAGTACTCAAGAAGAGCACACAGCCCAAAATAACAAGCAGATTGGTTATTCCTTTATTGTCAACCTCTTTTAAATTTCGGATTATTTTATCTATTGCGGGCTCCTCGTAAGTTATCTTTTCGGCAATATTTTCGGGAGTGGGTTCGACACCCTGCATACGCAATTTATCGGTGGTTGTAACAGCCAACGGCACTATCGCCCACATCACAAGATATATAAGAAACGCCCAGAATGTGGTAACGAAAAACAGAATAACAGTTATTACTCGCAGCAGCGTTACATTCACACCAAGATAGGCAGCAAGACCCGAAACAACACCTGCAAGCAGCTTATTGTCGCCATCGCGGAAGAGTTTCTTTCCCATCGACATTCGCCTTATGTACTCATCGGCCGAGGAGCGTGCATCCTCCTTTGCGCCGTCTTCCTTGTCGGCTGCTGCGGTATTCGCTTCTTCGGCCTCTTGCGCAGGCTCGTCCTCGACTATTGTCTCGGGCTTTCCCATTCGAGCAATCATTTCGTTTACAATTGCTATCGTTATTATACGTGTACCGCTTGCTCCCACACGCGCCTCGAAAAGCTCGCCCAAACGCGCCTCAATATCGGCTGCAATTTCTTCGCCGCACTCGTTATTCATAAAGCAGGTTTTTATACTGACAAGATAGTCGTTGAGCTGTTCATAAGCATCTTCGTCTATCTGAAAGATTCTGCCGCCCAGATTCACATTAAATGACTTTTTCATAATATGCTATATTTCAAGATTCAAAATTAAATGAGACACCACCCCCTCAGAGATTTTTTATACCTTCGACCGTTCCGGCAAGCTGCCTCCACCCCTCGTCGAGCGTAGCAAGCACAGCCTTGCCAGCATCGGTCAGTTTGTAATATTTTCGAGGCGGCCCCGATGGACTCTCTTGCCACTCGTAGTCGAGCAGCGCCTCCTTTTTCAATCGCGAAAGTAACGGATAGAGTGTACCCTCGACAACGATAAGATTGGCACGCTCAAGTTCGTCTATAATATCTGAGCTGTAATACGATTTTTTATCGAGAAGCAGCATCACACAATATTCGAGCATTCCTTTACGCATTTGCGATTTTACATTCTCTACATACATAATTCTTTGATTTTCTGACTATTTATACAGCGAGTACAATATACGCCTCCCTCTGTTCTGCAACAAATGTATGTATTACTTTAGTACCTTGCAATACATAGTAAACATTTAACATTATTTTAACAGATAGCAATTAGACAAAGAGAGGCAAAAAACAGGTACAAATAAAAGTCTTTATTATCCGACTTTTATTTGTACCTGTTATATTTTCACCGCAGATAAGGCTACTACCTCTCTTTTTCGTTTATTTTCTTATACTTACGACGCGTCATTATATTTTTTTCAAGAAGATAGGAACGTATTTTATCGGTTTTACGGCTATCGACATTACGCCCGTGGGCAATATCATATACAAGGTCGGGCATACAAAAGAATTTGATTGCCGTTGTCAAATAAAACATTTTGTGCGACGAAGCAAGGAATCTTAACATTGTTATTTCTATTATTATATTACATTATTTATATTCTCGACTTTAAAAAACCGTTTAAGCCAAATTGTTTCAAAACAATGTGCGAATATAAGCATTTTTCGATACAATTCAAAGTGTAGATAATTATTGAACATCAAGAAACCTATTTTTGTTATTGCATTTATGAAGATTATGTAAAATATAAACAAAAAAATCGGATTTTATGTCAACAAATTTAGGAAAAACCGTAAAGTTGGGTGTCATCACACTTGCAATTATGAATGTTACAGCCGTTGTTTCACTACGCGGACTACCGGCCGAAGCCGAGTATGGACTAAGTTCAGCGTTCTATTATCTGTTTGCGGCCATCGTATTTCTTATTCCCACCTCGTTTGTGGCAGCCGAATTGGCCGCAATGTTTCAGGATAAACAGGGAGGTGTGTTCCGATGGGTGGGCGAGGCCTTTGGTAAGCGCACCGGGTTTGTAGCAATATGGTTGCAGTGGGTCGAGAGTACTATATGGTACCCCACTGTACTGACCTTTGGCGCAGTTTCGTTGGCGTTCATAGGAACAGACAGCGCTAAGGATATGGCACTTGCATCGAACAAGATTTATACGCTCGCCGTGGTGCTTATCATATACTGGACGGCTACTTTTATCTCGCTTAAAGGGCTTGGATGGGTGAGCCGCGTATCGAAGATTGGCGGGCTTGTGGGTACAATTATTCCCTCGGCACTGCTTATGGTGCTTGCTGTGGGATATTTGCTCAGCGGTGGAGAGTCACAAATGGATTTTAGCGGCAGTTTCTTCCCCGATATTGCCCGACTGGACAATTTGGTGCTTGCCTCGGGAATTTTTCTTTTTTACGCAGGAATGGAGATGTCGGGTGTACACGTGTCCGAAATGGAAAATCCTTCGCGCAATTATCCGCGTGCGGTGTTCATTGGCGCGGCTATCGTGGTGCTTATTTTTGTGCTTGGAACATTTTCGTTGGGCATTATTATTCCTCAGAAGGACATTAACCTCACTCAGAGCCTTTTAGTGGGATTCGACAGATATTTCGACTACATTCACGCCTCGTGGCTATCGCCAATAATTGCTATTGCATTGGCCTTTGGTGTGCTTGCAGGCGTGCTCACGTGGGTGGCCGGCCCATCGAAGGGACTTTTTGCGGTGGGTAAGGCCGGTTATCTGCCTCCGTTTATGCAGAAGAGCAACAAGATTGGTGTGCAGAGGAATATTCTGCTCATTCAAGGTGGATTGGTTACTTTTTTGAGTTTACTTTTTGTGGTGATGCCATCGGTGCAGAGTTTTTATCAAATTCTCTCGCAGCTCACTATTTTGCTTTACCTCATTATGTATCTGCTTATGTTTGCAGCCGCAATATATTTGCGATACAGTATGAAGGACGAGAAGCGTCCTTTCCGCATAGGAAAAAGCGGTAATGCGCTTATGTGGATTGTAGCCGGAATGGGATTCTTAGGCAGTTTGCTTGCCTTCGTGCTCAGTTTTATTCCTCCTGCACAGATTGCCGTCGGAAGCAGCACTGTCTGGTATTCAGTACTTGTAATAGGCTGCATTCTTGTCGTCGGAGCACCGTTTATAATATATGCGATGCGTAAGCCTCATTGGGCCGACCCTGACGCTCACTTCGAGCCTTTCCATTGGGAAGAGAAAAAATAACTTAATATTTGCAACCGCAGAACCCGAGAATATAAGAAACTGTTTAAATTTCTTTTAAAAAGATACATCAAAGCCCGGGCAAATTCTGTTTCGGCTTGTTTAAATTTGTTTTTGCCATCTTTTACTCCATTAAATCAAAAAAACAGCCCGCTACTGAAGTGCTTTTAGTGTAGTAAAATGTGTTCAAGAATAATTTCTATACTACCGCGAAATAAATTTAATCAACTTCTAAAAAAGTGCCACCCGAAAATGGGTGGCACTTTTTTAGAAATATTTTTCAGAGTTGTTGTTACTTCACAAAAATCTTTTGACCGTCAGAGGTAACATATATTCCGCGAACAGGCTGCTTAACCTCGCGTCCGTTAAGGTCGTAGAATTTAACCGCTTTACTGTCGGTTGCAACATTCTCGATGCTTGTTGGAATCTCAGTTATCTGAAGAACATCGACGCTACCGCTGCCTACATAATAAGCACTGTTGGCAACCATTGTTCCTGTTGCCGAGGCACGTTTCTTCATTGTCTTTCCGGCAAGAATATATACTCCGCTGCCCGAAACTGCTGCCGATTTTAATGTGCCTTTGAGGGTGTTGTTGTATCCCTCGGGAAGGGCAACCTCGTCAACCACCTGAACATTCAGCACGCAATCGCCGGCCTCACCCGCAAGAAGCACGGGTGTATTGGGCATAATAACCTCGCCTGCATACTCGGTAACAGCAAGAGCCTCGACGCCATCGACTGTTACAGCCTCTCCGGTTACATAGGCCTTTACGCCCTCGGGGAGTGAATAAGCAAAGGGATAGTTTACTGCTGCAAAACCCTCATTGTTGATTGAGACAGTATAGTTATCGAGTGGCTCGATATACCAGAGTGAAGCCTCGGCTGTGGGCGTCCAAGGAACAAGGCGCACATTGTCGCCTGCAAGGTGCAGACCACTGTTGCTGCCGGTCTTGTTCACACAGATTACCGAGCTGCGACCATCGGCTGTGCTCTCGATTGTCCACAAACCGGCCGCACTCTCGTCGCTTGTTACAATGGGCTGCGTCTCGTTGTTTCCGAGAGGGCCAAGGAAATACTCAAAGTTACCGTTGTACAGATAGTACTCACCATCGTTGTTTGCAGGAACAAACGAGAAAATCTGGTTGGCATTGTTTGTATTCGATTTTGCAGTAGATACGCGCGAAGCCTCGGGGTTCAGATAGAGTGTGGCATTGCTGCGGGATACATTGCGCAGACGATACCAAGCACCCAGAACAACCTCGATACGAGGCAGGTTAATAATTTGTGCATTTATAGCCTCGTAACCCTCACGTGTGGGATTAGCCTTGTAAGTCGCAATAACATCGGCAATAAGCTCTACTGCCTCGGGAAGAACCGAGCCGACATATTTCTTATCGCCAACCTCAATCGAAGCGGTTTTTTCCTCGATAGCCTCGGCAACAACAGCATTGGCATCGACCTCGCCGCAATAAGTGTAGGCACTGTCGGTAATATACTCTATCGAGTAGTTCTTATAAACGATTGTGTAACCACCACCGCTTGTTCCGTGAGTATCCTCCTCGTACAAGAATCCGATTGTGCTATCCTGCTGCCAGCACATTGTCGAATAGGCCGAAGAGAGGTAGCTCGACTGATGTTTACCATCCCAATTAGCCGCAAGACTGTCGGGCGATACAAAATCTTTAAGATTTTCGAGCTCTTTATAATAGATACCTACATTTGTACGACCGCTTCCGAAAGGCAACGACTGCAACAAGAGATACATTTTCTTATTATCGGCGTTACGTGTTACGGGAAGCAGCAGAACCTCGCCGTTGCAAGAGTTTGACAAAGCTGTTACACCCTTGTTCGATGAGCCCGAGAACACCATTGAGCCCCAAGACCCCTCAGCCTTCTCGCTATTTGTGAACGAATAGATGTTATAGTAACGTCCGCCGTTGCAACGCGAGCTTATGAGAATAGAGCCATCGGGAAGCTCCTCAACCTTGGGCTCGTCGCCACCGCTGGGAACGGGGGCATTCTCGACGCCGCCAAGAACATCCCAAGTTTCACCGAAATTGTCGCTGTAAAGAACAAAATTGGTGTAAGCAGCATTCTTGTTCTTTAGCAGTACTGCACAATAAAGACGATAATAATTATCCACTTTAATATTTCGGCTCTGAACAATCTTACCCGAACCTACGAACATTGCCATCACAGGGCCGTGATTCTTACTATTGTCCCACATTGCATAGATAGCATCGGCAATATCGACAGGCTCGCTCCAATTCTCGCCATTATCGTCGCTGTAGAAACGTGCTATATTCTGGTGATTATTACGTGTACCGCCGGGGAACGAGACGTTACCTGCGCAACTGAGCACCATCACACGAGGGCTCTCTCTATCGGCAACGATACAGGGGTCGCCGAATCCCACGTGCATAAAGTCGGGCGATTGCGAGCCCTTACCCTCGACAATGGGGAAAATCTCGCCCCAAGTAACACCATTATCCTTGCTTATACGTGCGTGAAGGTCGATACGTCCATAGCTTGCCATTCCAATATCGGCGCGGCTGTGGCGATAGTCGGCAACAGCGATAATATCGCCGTTATATGCAGTTGCGATTGCGGGGATACGATAAGGGATAGCCGAGGTTGTAGGTGTGGGGAAGACCTCGAAACAGGGCTCGGGTTCTTTTGTATCGGGACGCATTGTTACGCGGAAGTTTGAGAAAGTTATTCCCTTATTGGCACCCGACTGTACAAAAGAGACAATGCGGGCAGGCTCGGCAGGCACAACATCAAGATGCTGTTTCTCGGCCGATGATTTATAACTTTTACCCTCGATGGTGAGTGTGAGCGAGTATGAATTATCCCCACCGGTATTTGCATAGTCGAAGCTGTAAGCAGCAACCGCATAACCCTCGGGTGCTGTAAGAGTGTAAGCCGAACTCTGCGACTGACCCGAATAGCCTGCAATATAATCGCCTTCGACAGTCATATTGTTGGCGCTTGTCGATAATGAGAAGCCCTCGCATTTGCTGCTCTCCCATTTTGAATGCCACGTTTTTCCGGCGTTGCTGGCTGTAAACTCACCCTCGCTTACAAGAATCTCAATTGACATTACGGCAGCCTCGAATTGCACGGTCGAACCAACGTCCATTCCCTCGGCCCAAAATGCCAATTTGCCAATGCCGCCAAAATTATTCATTGCATAGTTTGTACCGTGAATTTTTACAAAATAGCCATCGACATTTTCTATTTTGTCAGATGCTGCAATATCCCAAGTACCCACATAACCCTCGGGAAGAGCATCAGCGGGCTGCATAATAGGATAAGTAGAGCCACCTGTGCCGCCATAGCCTGCAATGGAGCTCATCTTTGTGTGCGAAGCAAGCACTTTATCGGCGCCGGCTTGTTTGTTGTAAATTGCATAGCCATCGGCACCTTTATCAACGAAGCACCACAGGTCTTTGTCCTCGTAAGATGTTGTTGCACGACCAACGGTAATGTGGTCGGCACCTGCATTGTCCGAGATTATTGAACCGCCCGCACCAATGCGCATAATATACCAAGTAGTACCCTCGGCAAATTGTCCATCGGACACAGTGGTTGTTACAAATGGAACTTGCGCCCACGAGAATGCAGCGACCAAAAGTCCCACGAGTGTGAATAGTAGAGATTTTTTCATAAAAAAATAATTAAAGAATTGTTTTTCAATTTATTATTACGCTTGAAACATATAATCCCAAACTTTGCAAAAATATTGCAAAATTTGGGATTACCAATTAAGAATATTGTTAATTTTATAAAATTGCAATAAAAAACAGGTACAAAACGAGTAACAGCACTACTATTCGAGCTCAATCACAGTGATTCCTGCACCGCCGAATTGCACGTGTTCGTCGTGGAAGGTGCGCACCGATGGCACAGTGCTAAGATATTGACGCACAAGAGTACGCAAGATTCCATTACCCGTCCCGTGCAATACCCTCAACTGATGAACGCCACACACCGTGGCATCGTCAAGGAAAAAGCCAACCGCCTGCATAGCCTCGTCGCCTCGCATTCCCCGAATATCAATCTCGGATTTAAAATTAAGACGTTTATTATGCAGATTTTCTTGTGTCTCGCTTGTCAGGAACGACACCTTGCGCACCTCTTCTTTTGGTGCTTCGGCCGGTTGCAGGCGAGCAAGAGAGACTGTCGATTTTATGCCTCCGAAGCGCACCACTGCACAGTTTTTATTTACCGACATTATCTCGCCCACACTTTGCTGCCCCACGATGCGCACATACATTCCCATCTCGAATTGCGGTTGCCGGGGCTTGCTCGGCGCTGTCGGCAGCGTAGGTGCCGAAGCGTCCTTTGCGACCTCTTTCTTTCCCCCACTCTTGCGACGCTCTTGTCGTGCAATGATACGCGCCATCTCACGGTCGGTGCGCATCTGCTGTTCTTGTGCTGCAAGAGCCTCAATCTGTTTACTAAACTCGGCAAGCTCTTGACGTGCCTTTTTGGTACGTTCTTTCTCGGCCTTGGCCTCGACAATAGCGCGTATAGTATTCTCGATTTTTGCATTAGCCTCGCGCAGAAGCCGCTCGGCCTCGCCCTGTGCATCGCGCAGAATCTGTCGGCGGCTCTTTTTAAGCTCGTCGGTCGAGCCTTGAACCTTCTCTAAAAGTTCGTCAAGCTCTTTCTCTTTCTGGTGCACATTGCGACGCTTTGTCTCCCAATAGCGTTTGTCGCGCACAATATCCTGAAGATACTTATCACTTTGAATATAGTCGCTTCCGACAATCTCCGAAGCATCTTTTATAATATCCTCGGGAAGGCCTATTTTTCGTGCAATCTCTACGGCAAAAGAGCTTCCGGGATTGCCTATTTGCAGCATAAACAGAGGGCGCATCTCGGCTCTATCGTACAACATAGCTCCATTCACAACACCGGGGGTAGAATCGGCAAAATGTTTCAGATTCTGATAGTGTGTGGTGATTATTCCATATGCGCCACGACTGTTAAAACGCTTTAAAATAGCCTCAGCAATAGCAGCACCGATAAGCGGCTCGGTGCCGCTTCCGAACTCATCTATAAGAATAAGCGAGTGCCCGTTACAGCCACGCAACGTCTGTTTCATATTCAACAGATGACTTGAGTAGGTACTAAGGTCGTCCTCGATACTCTGTTCATCACCGATGTCAATGAACAGGCTTTTAAAAAGGCCAGCCCTACTGCGCTCGTGCACAGGAATTAACAGGCCACATTGCAGCATATATTGCAATAGCCCGGCCGTCTTTAGACAGACCGATTTTCCACCTGCATTAGGACCCGATATTAGCAATATGCGCCGCTCGCTGTCGAGCGAAATATCAAGGGGCGACATACGACGGCCGTGCTTACGCAGCGAGAGCTCAAGCAGAGGGTGCACCGCAGCCCCCCAATCAATCATCGGAGCATCGGCAAGCACCGGTTTTATTGCCCCGAAACGCTCTGCAAGCATAGCCTTGGCGCGTATAAAATCCATCACACCCAAAAATTGATAAGCCTGTAACAGAGCAGGCACGTGGGGACGAATCTCATCCGAGAATTTTGTAAGAATAAGAATAACCTCGCGACGCTCCTCGGCCTCTAATTCACGTATGCGGTTATTGGCCATCACAACCTCGGCAGGCTCAATAAACACCGTCTTTCCACTGGCCGACTCGTCGTGCACAATCCCACCCATCTTGCGTTTGAGAGCAGGGGCAACAGGAATAACCAATCGTCCGTCGCGCAGTGTGGGCGATGCGTCCTTTTCGACAAGCCCCTCGGCCTGTGCACGTCGCAGAATATTGTTGAGCGTGCGTGATATTCCATTGGAGGTGCGCGTAAGCTCGCTGCGAATGGCCGCCAACGCAGGCGAAGCACTATCCTTTACGTGTCCGAATTTATCGACAATAGTATCAATTGCACGAATAATCTGCGGAAAGGCCTCTACATCACCCGAGAGAGCACGCAGACGCGGATAAAGGCTCACAGCCCCACCCGTGCCACCATCGTCATTTTGCCGGCGCAGAAGCGAGAGCATACGTCCTATTGTATCGAGTGAACGACGCAAAGCGAAAAGTTCATCCTCGCCCATATACATTCCGGGAATACGTATGCGCTGCAAAGGCTCGCGCACGTCGAAATAAAAGTCGTTTGGAAAATTCTGCTCCAAGCGCAACAGACGCACAAACTCATCAGTCTCGCACAAGCGAGCCTCTACCCTCGAATAGTCGTTCATAAAACTCATATCATCGACACACTCGCGTCCAAGCGCACACAGACAAAGTTCCTTGAGCATCGCACGTACAGCGTCAAACTCTATCTTTTTTTCAAAATTCTGCGGATATATCATAGATTATAAATTCTGTGTGCGAAGATACTAAAAAACAGCTACATAAATAAATATATATAAAAAAACCCATAAAATTTCACAAATACAGCTAAAATTCGTAACTTTACAAATTTGAACACCATCCTCTGTAATCAGCAATAAAAAAACAACATTTAACATAAAAGGTGGAAAATTTTAATTATTCCCCAAAAAAGATGGCGGCCTCTTTATTTAAGCCGGTGAAAGTTATAAAGAATTAAGAAATTATAAGAATATTATTCTATCTTTTTAATCAATATAAGAAGTAATTTAATTCCCCATCATATTGGACAGATGTAATTTCATAGGTTTCCAAATACCGCAAATTTATTTTCCATAAAAAAATCGGAGAAACTCGCACATTTTACATTACTTCTTGCTATCTTCGCAGGAATTTAAGGGTAGTATTACCAATAGAGTATGATATTCAGATACAACAACCAAAATATATACATCGACAAGCAGGGCGAGGGCGAGCCTGTGTTGCTGCTACACGGTTGGGGCTGCACACACGAGATATTCAAGGCACTGCAACAGTTGCTGGCACAGAAATACACTGTATATAATTTCGATTTTCCCGGCTTCGGAGCATCGGACGAGCCCTCAACAGTGTGGGGTACCGAGGAATATACCTGTATGGTCGAGGCCTTTGCAAAGGAGAATAACATTGAGCGCCCCGCGCTTGTGGGACACTCGTTCGGCGGGCGTATAAGCATAATATACGCATCGCGCAACGAGACAAGTCGTGTGGTGCTTGTCGATGCAGCAGGCATTAAACCCAAGCGTCCGCTAAAATACTATTATAAGGTATATACATTCAAACTATTAAAGTGGCTGTGCAACACTTTCCTGCCCAAGAAAAAGGCACAGGAGATAATAGAAGGGCGACGCAAGGGAGCAGGGTCGAGCGACTATAACAATGCCTCGCCAATGATGCGTGCCATACTCTCAAAGGTTGTAAATGAAGACCTTACCCCGCTTCTATCCAAGATAAAAGCCCCAACGCTGCTCTTTTGGGGCAACCTTGACACAGCTACCCCACTGTCGGATGCAAAGACAATGGAGCGCCTAATTCCCGACGCCGGGCTTGTTATTGCCCACGGCACGGGACACTTCTCGTTCCTCGAAAATGCTGGGCTTTTTGCCGCAGTAATAAAGAATTTCTTTAAGATAGATTGATTATGGAACACTACAATATTGTTTATGCGATAATAGCGACGGTAATGTATTTTATCGTTGCAAAATACGACATTCATATGTTCCAGTTGAGCTCGTACCGATACAGCCGCTATTTTCGCTGGTTAATCCCCGGGAATGTTGTCTCATTAAAAAGAGGCTTCACTCTTTTGGCATTTGCATCGGCGTTACTGCCCGATTTTTATGGATTGGGCTCTTTGGCCGGTGTAACCACCGTTGCGTTAGTGCAGTCGTTAAGAGAAAAATTCAAGACACCGCTTGTATATACAATGCGCGTAAAAAGGCTCTTTGCCACCAATGTAATATTGTTTGCTGCTATAGCAGCCACAGCTACACTCTGCATCGGCGACTATGCACCGGTGATTATCGGCGCTACTATCATTCTATCGAATATTATAATGCTGCTCGCCAACCTTATAAACACCCCGATAGAAAAAGCCATCAACCGACACTACTACAACGAGGCAAAGAGCATCATCCGCTCGCATAAAGAACTTATAATAATAGGAGTAACAGGCAGTTTCGGAAAGACAAGCACAAAGAATTATCTTGCAAGCCTGCTGGCCGAGAAATACAACGTGCTTGTAACACCGGGTAATTTCAACACCCTGCTGGGCGTTGTGCGCACCGTGCGCGAGCAGTTACGTCCTTACCATCAAGTGTTTATCGTCGAGATGGGCGCAAAACAGCCCAACGACATTAAGGAGATTTGCGACCTTGTACAACCCACGATAGGCATTGTAACAGCCGTTGGCGAGATGCACCTTGAGACATTCAAATGTGTCGAGAATATACAGAGGACAAAATTCGAGCTCATCGACTCACTGCCATCCGATGGCCTTGGAGTAATAAACTTCGACTCGCAACTAATCAGAGAGTATAAAGGCACTACAAGCAACTGCAAAGTGCTGAAATATGCCGTCGAACAAGAGGGCGATTATCGCGCGACAGAGATTGTGTACAACGGCAGCGGAGTATCATTCACACAAGGTGCCGACCGTTTCGAGAGCCGTCTTTTAGGCCG
>CAYYEL010000011.1:0-35974 GCA_964470845.1 uncultured Bacteroidaceae bacterium
ACCCCACATTACTGATGTGCAGAGACCTACCAAAAGTAACGAGAAGATGCCAAGGGGAACATCAGCCCAAATGAGTGTGAGTTTACCCCAATCAATACCGGGGAAGCTAACGAGCACGTCTGTGGGTGCATACATACCAAAGAGTACAAGTACCAATGTTGCAATAGAAACGGTAGTAATCATTGCACGGCTCGATACCTTGCTACCGATACTTGCACCTACGAAACGGCCGATAAGCATCATAAACCAATATACGGCAACGATAAGGCCGGCTGTTGCAGCCGAGATACCAAGCTCGGGAGTGTTTACAAGGTACATATTTACGTATGTGGGAACACCTACCTCAATACCCATATAAAGGAAAATAGCGAGCGCACCGAGTGCAAAATGACGGTAGCTCATAGCACCCTTGATAAGGCTTACGTCAACAGGTGTCTGCTCGGGCTCTTCAATCTTTGTGAAGAGGATAACGATGAATGCTACAACAAAGATACCAAGAGCAATCATAAGAGCGGGAGTGGCGTCAGAGATAGCTGTGTCCTTTGAAATTTCACCAATAAGTGCACCCATAATGATGTAAACTGCTACGGCTGCCGACGAGTTGAACACACCACCGGTCTGGATAAGCTGGTTACCACTGTTACCGCCACCACCGAGGATGTTGAGCATAGGGTTAACAACGCAGTTGAGGATACACATACAGAGACCGGCAATGAATGCACCAATAAGGTAAACACCGAACACAAGTCCGAGGCTCTCCTTTGCATCGAGCATACCGCTGCACCACTGAATAAGGATACCGGTGATACCTACTGCAAGACCGATAAGAGCTGTCTTTTTGTAACCATACTTTGCGATGAGCATACCGGCGGGAATACCCATAACAAGGTAAGCGATAAAGTTTCCATAGTTACCGATTTGTGCAAGAACCTCGGGTATATCACCCTGTGCCTTGATGATGTTTGCCATAGGTGAACACAAGTTTGTTACAAAGGCAATCATTGCGAAGAGCGCAATCATTACTATGATGGCTCCCCATTGTTTCTTTTGATTACTCATAATGATTTTAAAATTTTTGAAGTTTATAGTTTATAAATTATTATTTCTCTACACCAAATTTATATATTGTAACCTGTGAGTATTGCTCGCCGGGCTTTAATACAACGCTGGGGAAATGTGCACGGTTGGGGCTGTCGGGGAAGCACTGTGCTTCGAAACAGATGGCGCTGCGCTTGGGGAATGTGGCGCCGTGTGCACCGGAAAAGCCGCTGTGCCAGTTAGATGTATAGACCTGTACGCCGGGCTCGGTTGTATAGACCTCCATTGTGCGGCCGCTGATGGGCTCGGTGATTTTTGCTGCGTAGCTTAGCTCGCCAACCTCTTTCTTGTTAAGAACATAGCAGTGGTCGTAACCTACACCGAATTTTATCTGCTCTTCGTCGGCGTCGATGCGTGCACCAACCTCGCAGGGAGTGGTGAAATCAAATGCAGTGCCTTTTACGGGGGCTATGCTGCCGTTGGGGATTGATGTCTCGTCAACGGGTACAAAAAAGTCGGCGTTTATGTGGCAAATGAGATTATCTACCGTTGCTGTGGGATTGGCAATGCCCGAGAGCGAGAAGAAGCCGTGGCTTGTGAGATTAACGATTGTTGTCTTGTCGGTAGTTACCTTGTAGTCTATTTTTAGCTCGTTCTCGTCGCTGAATGTGTATATTACTGTAACGTCAAGGTTGCCGGGGAAGCCTTCTTCCATATCGGCTGACAGATAGTGGAGCTTGAGGGTCTGACAGTCTGTCTGCTCGGCATCCCAAACGCGGGCGTGGAATCCTGTGGGGCCGCCGTGAAGGTGGTTGGGACCGTTGTTTACTGCCAATTGATACTCCTTGCCTTCGAGGGTGAATTTACCTTTGCAGATGCGGTTGCCGTAGCGGCCTACAAGAGTGCTGAGGAAAGGCTCGGGGCTGGCGAGGAGGTTGTCGATGCTGTCGTGGCCCTGAATTACATTGGCATAGTTGCCGTTTTTGTCGGGAACCATAATGCTGCATATTGCTCCGCCGTAGTTGGTGATGGCTACTTCGCTACCTTTCTTGTTTTTTAGAATGAAAAGTGCGGTCTCTTTTCCGTCGATTGTTTTTTTGAAGTCGGCGGCCTTCAATTGTGAAAGATTGTTTTCTGTACAGCTCATATTCTGTAATTTATCGGTTTTTAGTCGGTTGTTTTTGTACTTTGCCGATTTATAATGAGTGTTGCACTATTGTGTAACGCTCATTTTTCGCAAATGTACAAAGTAGTTTGCAAATAAAACAAAAATATGGCTTACTTCAAAGTATTTTGAGGATATTTTTCGGTTGAACGTATAAAAGGAAGTGTAAAGAATGGTAAACTAAAAACTCCATCGTAAATGGTGATGGAGTTTTTAGTTTACCTTGGCTGTTGTGCAAGTATATAGTGTGTAGCTATTTGCAATTTGTGGGTTGCGTGGCTTTTTCTGCAAGAAGGTCGGCTACGATGAAACAGCTGCCTCCGACGAAGATAAAATCGTCCTCTGCGGCCTCGCTAAGGGTTGCTTCGAGTGCTGCTGATACTGTGGGGTAGCTGTTGCCTCTTAGATTATATCCCGAGGCGTGTTCTTTTAGTTGCTCGGCCGGGAGTGCACGCTTTACGCTTGCCTGTGTAAAATAATAGGTGGCATTTTGGGGCATCATTGCAAGCACGCTGCTGATGTCTTTGTCGTTTACCATTCCAAAGACTATGCGCAGGGTGCGGTAGTGTTGTCGGGCAAGCTGTTCGACAATGTATTTTATTCCGCCTACGTTGTGTCCGGCGTCGCACACGATGCGGGGGGTATCGCCGATTTTTTGCCAACGCCCCATAAGGCCTGTGGATGCTGTGATGCTTGCGAAGCCTTTTTTTACTGCTTCGACGGGGATGTTGTATCCTGTCGATTTTAGTATGCTAAGAGCGGCGAGTATGGTGTTGGTGTTTTTTATCTGATATTCGCCTCCAAGCTCGCCTTGAATTGTTCCGTAACCGGTGGTCTCGTACGATATTCCTTTTTCATTGGGAGTTGCGTCGAGCAGGAGATTCTGCTCCTCGGCAAAGAGTATGGGGGCGTCGCATTCTGCGGCTTTTTTCTCGAACACGGGGCGTGTTTCTGTGGTTGTTTCACCTATTATTACAGGTGTCGAGGGTTTTATTATTCCTGCTTTTTCGCCTGCTATCTGTTCAAGGGTTGTGCCCAAGAATTGTGTGTGGTCGGGGCTTATATTGGTAATTATGCAGGCGTCGGGTGTAATAATGTTTGTGCAGTCGAGACGTCCGCCGAGCCCTACTTCTATAATTGCAACGTCAACCTCTTTGTGGGCAAAGTAGAGTAGTGCCATTGTTGTTGCAAGCTCGAAAAATGAGGGGTGCAGTGGTTCGAAGAATTCCTTCTCTCTCTCGACAAAGTCTATTACGAATTGTTCTTCTATTGGTTGTCCGTTTACGCGTATGCGCTCGCGAAAATCAATAAGGTGAGGCGAGGTGTATAATCCCACTCGGTAGCCGGCTGCCTGTAATATGGCGGCGAGGGTGTGCGAGGTTGAGCCTTTGCCATTGGTGCCGCCTACGTGCAGGGTGCGATAGCGGCGGTGGGGGTGTCCGAAATGTTCGTCGAGAGTGTAGGTGTTTTGCAGTCCTTCTTTATAAGCAGAACTGCCCACCTGCTGAAATAACGGTGCGCAGTTGAAAAGGTATTCTGTTGTCTCTTTGTATGTCATTGTGAGTTAGTCGAATAGGTTGCGGAAGCGACGGAATATCTGCTCTTTGATACTCTCGGTGGGCTTAAAGTTATCCGATTCTCTGAGGCTCTCGATGGTCTTTTTCTCGTCGCGGCTGAGTGTCTCGGGAATATATACGCTGACGTTTACTACAATGTCGCCCTTGCCGTATTCGTTGAGCGAGGGGAGGCCTTTGCCGCGCAGACGCAATGCCTTGCCCGGTTGTGTGCCCGGCTCGATTGTGAGCTTTACATTCTCTTTTATTGTGGGAATTTCTACTGTGCCTCCGAGGGTGGCTGTGGGAATGTCGAGCAGTAGGTTGTAGATAAGGTCGCGCTCGTCGCGTATGAGTTGCGGATGCTTCTCTTCCTCGACCTGTATTAACAGGTCGCCGGCAATGCCGTTGCGCTTGGCGGCGTTTCCTTTGCCGCGCATAGAGAGTTGCATTCCTTCGGCTACTCCGGCGGGAATTTGAATCTCGACAATCTCTTCGCCCATTATTATGCCGTCGCCGCTGCAATGTTTACATTTGTCTTTTATTATGCGTCCCTCGCCTCCGCATTTCGGGCACACCGACTCGCTGTTCATTATGCCGAATGGGGTGCGCACTGTGCGCACTGTGCGTCCGCTGCCTTTGCAATCGGGGCAGGTCTCGGTGGCATTGCCTTCGGCGCCGCTGCCGTTGCAGTGGGGGCAGGTTACGTATTTTTTGAGTTTGAATTTCTTTGTTACTCCCTCGGCTACCTCTTGCAGTGTCAGCTTGACTTTTACTCTGAGGTCGCCGCCACGGTAGCGGGGTTGTTGTGAGTGGCCTCCGCCGCCACCGAATCCACTGAATCCTCCGCCGAATCCGCCACCGAAAATATCACCGAACATCGAGAAAATGTCATTTATGTCCATTCCTTGTCCACTGAATCCTCCGCCGAATCCGCCTGCACCGTCCATTCCGGCGTGGCCGAATTGGTCGTAACGGGCCTTTTTATCGGGGTCGCTCAGGACGCTGTAAGCCTCGGCGGCCTCTTTGAATTTTTCCTCGGCTTCTTTGTTGCCGGGGTTTTTGTCGGGGTGATACTCCATTGCCTTGCGGCGATAGGCTTTTTTTATGTCGCCTGCCGAGGCGCTTTTATCGACGCCCAGCACTTCGTAGTAGTCTCGTTTTGCCATTTTTGTGATTTTTTATTGGCTGAATTGTGGTTATTTTATTCGCCTACTGCTACTTTGGCGTGGCGTATTACTTTGTCGTTGAGCATATAGCCGGTTTGTACACAGTCGAGTACTTTGCCTTTAAGCTCGGGGGTGGGGGCGGGAACCATTGCTATTGCCTCGTGATAGTCGGTGTCAAAATCTTGTCCCTCGGTCTCTATCTTTTGCAGGCCGTTGCTTTTTAATATTCCTACAAATTTGTTGTATATAAGCTCGATGCCTGTGAGAATTTCTTTGGCATTTTGGTCTTTGCTCATATTGACAAGGGCACGCTCAAAATCGTCGAGGATGGGCAGAATAGACTCCATTACGCGCTCGCCACCGTTCTTTATAAGCTCGGCTTTCTCTTTCATTGTGCGCTTGCGGTAGTTGTCAAACTCGGCAATCTGACGCAGGTATTTGTCGCTGAGCTCGGCAATCTTGGCGTTTGCCTCGTCGAGCTCGCTTGTCTGCTCGCTGCTCTCTTGTTGTTCGTTCTCTTGTGTCAGAGGTTGTTCGTTTATTGTCTCTTGGTTGTTTGTTGTCTCTTTTTCTTCGATGTTATTTTCTGTATTGCTCATAATTGCGTGTATTGTTTATTATCTTATAACAAATAGTTTGCCAGATAGGTTTTTATGACAAAAAATGTCTTTTTATGAGACTTATGTGCATATTTGCGTGTCAAATTGGCAGATTCTTGTTTTTGCCTGTTGTCATTTGGGCTGTCTGTTTTTTTTGACTATCTTCGCCCAAAATAAGAAGCTGCTTGAATTTATATCGCCAAATTTTTGTTTTATAAAAAATGGAGAAACATACGGCTTCTATAAGAAAATATTTTTTTGAAATTTAAACAGCTTCTATGAAACGCTTATGAATAGATTTAATATAGGTGTGCTGACTGCGGCATTTACGTTGCCGCTTTTTGTCGAGGCGCAGGAGCAGATGTCGAAGGGGGCGGCTTCTCGTCCTAATGTGGTGCTTATTTATGCCGATGACTTGGGCTACGGCGACCTTTCGTGCTATGGTGCAAGGAATGTGGTAACGCCTAATGTCGATTCTCTTGCTGCTAACGGGCTGCGCTTTACGCAGGCGCACGCTGTGGCCTCGACAAGCACTCCGTCGCGTTATGCGTTGCTCACCGGCGAGTATCCTTTTCGTAAAAAGGGTACTGACGTTGCTGCCGGCAATGCTGCTATGATTATTGCACCCAATCAATATACGGTTGCCGATGCGTTTAAAGAGGCCGGATATTCAACGGCTGCATTCGGAAAATGGCATTTGGGACTTGGGGCTGTGAGCGGTGAACAGGATTGGAACGGGCTTATTGAACCGGCTCTTGCCGATATTGGATTCGACTATTCTTATATTATGGCTGCAACGGCCGACAGGGTGCCTTGTGTATTTATTGAGAATGGGCGAGTGGCCAACTATGATGCTTCGGCACCTATATATGTGAGTTATCGGCAGAATTTCGAGGGTGAGCCTACGGGACGCAATAATCCCGAGCTTTTGTATAATTTGAAACATTCGCACGGACACGATATGTCGATTGTAAACGGCATAGGGCGAATAGGTTATATGAAGGGTGGCGGAAAGGCGCTGTGGAAGGATGAGAATATTGCCGACAGTATCACTGCGCACGCTGTCGATTTTATTAAAAAGAGTGGCGACGAACCGTTTTTTATATATTTTGCAACGAACGACGTGCACGTTCCCCGCTTCCCTCACGAGCGTTTCCGTGGTGTTACGGGAATGGGACACAGGGGCGATGCCATAGCACAATTCGACTGGTGCGTGGGGCAGATTGTGGCTGCACTCAGGGAACGTGGTGTGCTTGAGAATACTCTGTTGATTGTGAGCAGCGACAATGGTGCTGTTGTGGATGACGGATACGCCGATTGTGCCGAGGAACTTTTGAACGGGCACGACCCGATGGGTGGTCTGCGCGGTGGAAAATATAGTGCTTTCGAGGCCGGTACACGCGTACCTTTCATTGTGCATTGGCCTTCGCAGATAAAAAATGCGGCAGTGAGCGACGCGCTTGTCTCGCAGATTGATTTTCTGGATGTGATGGCTGTTGTTGCAGGGCTTGAGAATGTCGATGGGTTGTCGCCCGACGGCTTGCCCACCGAGGTTGATGTGTGGCTGGGACGCAGTGATAAAAGTCGTCCTTTCTCGCTGGGAATGGCTGCCAACCACACTCTCTCGCTATGTACATACGAATGGAAATATATCGAGCCTAAAGGTGGCCCGAAAATGGTGCCTTGGGGGCCGAAAATAGAGACCGGATATTCTACCGAGCCGCAACTATTCAAGAAAGTGAATGGCGACTTCGACGAAAATGTGAATGTGGCAGGTGAAAATCCCGATGTACTCTCCGAAATGAAAAATATGCTTGTCGAGATTCGTAACGCCGGCAATACAACAAGAAAATGATGAAAAAGGATAATACAACTGATATTTTGCCTGTTGTGCTAAGGAAAATGGGCATTGAGGCTTTGAACGAGATGCAGAGTGCAGCCGTCGAGCATTGTCGCTCGAAGAGTAGTATGGTGCTTCTCTCGCCCACAGGAACAGGAAAGACTCTTGCCTATCTGCTGCCTTTGTTGCAACGTCTCGATAAGGAGGTCGATGGGGTGCAGGCGGTGATTGTAGTACCCTCGCGCGAACTTGCGCAACAGGTGGTGCAGGTGTGGCGCTCTATGGAAACAGAGTATCGTATGGTGGCGCTTTATGGCGGACGTCCCGTGGCCGAGGAGGCTGCACTGCTGCACAATGTATCTCCCGCCGCTATTGTCGGAACACCCGGACGTCTTATCGACCATCTGAAGCAAGGGAATTTTATTGCCGATGTATGTCGTTTGTTGGTCATTGACGAGTTTGATAAATGTCTTGAAATGGGCTTTTGCGATGAGATGCAGCAGCTGATTGGGTTGTTGCCTTGTGTCGATTCGCGCTTTTTGCTCTCGGCAACCGACGCTGACGAGATACCTCTATTTGCAGATGCCGGTGATGCCGTCAGGCTCGATTTTCGCAGCCGCGACGAACAGCCCTCGCAACGTACTGCTTTTTATACCGTAACAACAACTCCCGAAGAGAGGATGCAGGCGCTTTTTAGGTTGCTGTGTGCTATAAATGGCGAGCCTGTCATCGTATTTTGTAATTTTCGCGAGACGGTCGAGGAGGTGCGCAGCTATCTTTCCAAAGAGAAATTACTCGTCGCGGCCTATCACGGTGCACTCGAACAGAAGGAACGTGAGCTTGCTCTTTATCGCTTTGCGAGCGGATGCAGCAATATTCTTATAAGTACCGACCTTGCGGCTCGTGGATTGGATATTAAAGATGTGCGGCACGTCGTTCATTTTCAGCGTCCTATGACTGCCGATATTTTTACGCATCGCAACGGCCGCACTGCGCGTTGGGACGCCGAGGGTGCGGTGTATATAATATCGTATCACGACCATCCGCTGCCCGAGTTTGTGCCACAGGATATTAAGGAATATCGTCTGAGGGAGAAATATCCTCGGCCCTCCGTACCCGATTGGACGGCGCTTTATGTGGGCAAAGGCAAGCGCGACAAAATTAGTAGAGGCGACCTTGCCGGGTTTTTTATAAAGAAGGGCTCTTTGTCGCCGCAAAATGTAGGCTCAATAATTGTGTTCGACCGTTACTCGTACGTTGCTGTGCGATACAGAGGTGTCGTGGAATTGTTGAGGCGTCTTGCGGGCGAGAAGATAAAGGGATTAAAGACTAAAATTGAGATTGTTCGAGGGTAGCCTGCTGTCATTTTGCTTTTTCTAATGTCGATTTTTATGCTTTTTTGTTGCACAAAAAGGCTTGTTTTGTGTTATTGTCTAGTAAAAATGCTTATTTTGATGAAAAAAAGTTCTTAAATAGCTTGTTTATCAAAAAAAATGTTAACTTCGCGGCCTATTAACTGTCGCTTGTTTATTTAGCGTGGTTATTAGAAATGAGATATTAACTGAAAAATCGACATAAATATGAAAAAGTATAATTTTAATGCAGGCCCATCTATCCTGCCGCGTGAAGTTATTGAAGAGACAGCAAAGGCTGTGCTCGACCTAAATGGAATAGGATTATCGCTACTCGAAATAAGCCACCGTTCCAAGGATTTTCAGGCTGTGATGGACGAGGCTGTTGCATTGTTTAAGGAATTACTCGAAATTCCCGAGGGCTATTCGGTGCTTTTCCTCGGTGGCGGTGCAAGTATGCAATTCTGTATGGTGCCTTATAACTTCCTCGATAAAAAAGCGGCTTACCTAAATACCGGTACTTGGGCCAACAAGGCGTTGAAAGAGGCTAAGAATTTTGGCGAGGCTGTTGAGGTTGCTTCGTCCAAAGATAAGACTTATAGCTACATTCCCAAGGATTATGTTATTCCCATCGATGCCGACTATTTCCACATAACAACGAATAATACAATCTACGGAACCGAGATTCGCAAGGATATTGATTGTCCTGTGCCTCTTATTGCCGATATGTCATCGGATATTTTTTCGCGTCCGGTGGATGTTAGCAAATATACTTGTATCTACGGTGGCGCACAGAAGAATCTTGCCCCCTCGGGTGTTACATTCGTGATTGTGAAGAACGATGCTCTTGGTAAAGTATCGCGTACAATTCCCACAATGCTCGATTATCGTACACACGTCGATGGCGGTTCAATGTTCAACACACCTCCTGTACTCCCCATCTACGCAGCAATGCAGACGCTACGCTGGATTAAGGCTCAAGGTGGAGTGAAGGAGATGCAACGTCGTGCCGAGGAGCGTGCCCGGATTCTTTATGGCGAGATTGACAGTAACCCCCTGTTCCGTGGTACAGCTGCTACAGAAGACCGCTCGCTGATGAATATCGACTTTGTAATGGCCGATGAATATAAAGAACTTGAGGCCGATTTTATGGCATACGCACAGTCGCAGGGTATGGTGGGAATAAAAGGCCATCGCTCGATTGGCGGATTCCGTGCATCGTGTTACAATGCTCTGCCTCTTGAGGCTGTACAGGCTCTTGTTAATTGTATGAAAAATTTCAGAAATAATCATTGATTAAGATAGGTTCGACTATGAGAAAAGTTGTTATTGCAACTGAAAAACCATTTGCTGCGGTTGCTGTAAATGGTATAAAAGAGGTTATCGAGGGTGCAGGCTACCGCCTCTCTCTGCTTGAGAAATATAACGATAAGGCTCAGCTTCTTGAGGCTGTTGCCGATGCTGATGCAATTATCATTCGTAGCGATAAGATTGATGGCGAGGTGTTAGATGCTGCAAAAAATCTGAAGTTGGTTGTTCGTGCAGGTGCAGGATATGATAATGTTGATCTTGCCGCTGCAACAGCGCACGGTGTATGTGTTATGAACACTCCCGGGCAAAATGCGAATGCTGTTGCCGAGCTTGCTTTCGGGATGATGGTATATGCCTATCGTAATATGTACAACGGAACATCGGGTCTCGAACTGAAAGGCAAAAAGTTGGGTATTCACGCTTATGGTAATGTGGGACGCAATGTGGGTCGCATTGCCAAAGGATTCGGAATGGATATTTATATTTACGACTGCTACACTCCGCAAGAGATTGTAGATGCCGACGGGGTTAAGCGTGTCGATACGGTAGAGGAACTTTACAGCATCTGCGACATTGTCTCGGTGCACATTCCCGCAACGCCCGAGACCAAACAATCTATAGGCAAGGCTCTTGTGGGCTCAATGCCTAAGCCCGCGTTGCTTGTAAATACCGCCCGAAAAGAGGTTATCAACGAGCCCGAGCTTCTTGAGGTGCTGGGCGAACGTAGCGATATTAAATATGTTACCGATGTTGCCCCCGATGCTTTGGAGGCGTTTAAGGCCTTTGAGGGACGATTCTTTGCAACACCTAAGAAAATGGGTGCACAGACAGCCGAGGCCAACGTAAACGCAGGTATTGCCGCAGCCAAGCAGATTGTCGATTATTTTGAGAATGGTAACGAAAGATTCAGAGTGAACAAGTGAGAAAAAACTACTTAATATGGCAATAGTAAAACCTTTTCGCGGCATACGTCCGCCGCAGAATCTTGTCGAGAAGGTACAGAGCAGGCCTTACGACGTGCTAAACTCGGATGAAGCTCGTGCCGAAGCCGAAGGTAACGAAATGTCGCTCTATCACATAATACGCCCCGAGATTGATTTTCCCGTGGGAACAGATGAACACGCCCCCGAGGTCTATGCCAAGGCAGCCGAGAATTTTGCAAAATTCCAACAGAACGGGTGGCTCGTTCAGGATACAAAAGAGCAGTATTATATATATGCGCAGACAATGAACGGAAAAACACAATACGGTCTTGTTGTGTGTGCATACGTCGAGGATTATATGAACGGTGTAATAAAAAAACACGAGCTTACACGCAAAGACAAAGAGGAAGACCGTATGAAGCACGTACGTGTGAACGATGCTAACATCGAGCCGGTGTTTTTTGCTTTCCCCGATTGCAGTGAGCTTGACAGGGTGGTAGCATCTTACACCTGTATGACACCCGAATACGATTTTACTGCACAACTCGACGGTTTCCGTCATCAACTGTGGATAGTTGACAAGGACGAGGATATTGCCACAATAACCAAAGAATTTGCCAAGATGCCGGCACTGTACATAGCCGACGGACACCACCGTTCGGCTGCTGCGGCATTGGTGGGCAAGGAGAAGGCCGAAAATAATCCGGCCCATAGAGGCGACGAGGAGTATAACTACTTTATGGCAGTATGTTTCCCCGCAAGCCAGTTGACAATCATTGATTATAATCGCGTGGTTAAAGACCTCAACGGGCTCTCGGCTGCGGAATTTATTGCTGCGCTTGAGAATAATTTTACGGTCGAGTGCAAAGGCGAGGAGATATACAAGCCCGGTGCGCTTCATAATTTTGCCCTTTATCTCGAAGGCAAATGGTACAGCCTTACAGCAAAGCCCGGAACATACGACGACAGCGACCCCATAGGCGTACTCGATGTAACAATCTCCTCTAATCTTATTCTCGATAATATTTTAGGTATAAAAGACCTGCGTACAAGCAAAAGGGTCGATTTTGTTGGTGGTATCAGAGGTCTTGGCGAGCTTAAACGTCGTGTCGATAGTGGCGAGATGAAAGCAGCGCTTGCACTCTATCCTGTTTCAATGAAACAACTTGTGGATATTGCCGATACGGGTAATATTATGCCTCCAAAAACTACGTGGTTTGAGCCGAAATTGCGTTCGGGTCTTGTAATTCATAAACTTTCCTAATGCTGCCCGAGGACGTATATAAAACAATAGATGTTGCAGGCGAGGGAATTTACTCCGAAAAAAGGAGTAAATTCCTTGCCTTTGCTATTCCCGTAGCATCAATAGAAGAGGTAAAGACACAGGTCGAGGCTTATCAGAAAAAATATTACGATGCACGACACGTCTGCTACGCCTATCGTTTGGGCGAGCGTGGTGAGCAGGAACGTGCCAATGATAATGGCGAGCCATCGGGAACAGCCGGAAAACCCATTTTAGGGCAGATTCACAGTCGCGAGCTCACCAATGTGCTGGTAATTGTAGTGCGATATTTTGGAGGAATAAAATTGGGGACAAGCGGCCTTATAGTGGCCTATCGTCAGGCTGCTGCCGAGGCTCTTGATGCAACCGAACACATTGAAAAGACGATAAACGGCGAGATAACATTATCGTTCTCCTATCCTCTGTTGAATGAGGTGCTTCGCATTGTAAAAGAGGAAGAGCCCAAAGTGGTTGAGCAGATTTTTGATAACGACTGCGTGGTGCGCCTCTCGATGCGTCTCTCGCGTCTGCCACGCCTTGTCGAGCGTTATGAGAAATTGGTAATAAGTAGCAAAGGCGACCTGAAAATCGATAAAGACTGAACCGAATTTAATTCGGTTCAGTCTTTATCGATTTTGAATTTATGTGTCTCTTGTTTTTAATGGAAAAATCACTCACTCTTTGTACCACGATGCGTACATTACGTAGTCGTTGGCAATGCGCTCGACAATATCTTTTTGTTGTTCGGGGCTCACCTCTTTTATCTTTTTTGCAGGCACTCCCGCATATATACAACCGCTCTCGACACGCATTCCCGACGTAACAAGGGCGTTGGCCGCGACAATTGCTCCACTCTCTACCACAGCATTGTCCAGTACAGTGGCGCCCATTCCTATGAGGCAATTATCTTCGATGGTAGCGCCGTGAATTGTTGCATTATGCCCGATTGAGACATTATTGCCTATCTTTGTAACCGAACGCTTATATAGCGTGTGTATAACAGCTCCATCCTGTATATTTACTTTATTGCCTATCGTAATTGTGTTTACGTCGCCGCGAAGCACCGTGCCATACCATATTGAACAGTCGTCGCCAATTGTTACATCGCCTATTATTGCAGCAGTCTCGGCAACGAAGCAATTTTCTCCTATGCGAGGAGTGAATCCTCTTAAATTCTTTATTATAGCCATACTGTATCTTTTATTCTTCGGCTAAGGTAGCAATTCTTTTTTATATCTGCTAATTTCGTAAATCTCTTTTACAAAATCAGCAGTTATAATATATGTTACTGTGGGTATTCGGCATCTACTCCGTTTAGTGTCTGACGCAGAATCTGATTCAGATTCTCTTCGTCGTGTTCTTTCTCTTTGTTAAGTTTTACAAGAAAATCGGCTGTTGTCTTTAGCGCCTGATTTATTGTTCCCGGGTCCTCGCAATCGTGTGTCAGTTTTTCGAGCCGTTGTATCAGGCGATGAAATAATGCGAGTGTCTCGTTGTGTACGTCGTTGATGGTTACTTTGTTGCTGTTTTTCTTTGCCATAGTGTGTATGTGATGAATTTTAGTTTGCAAATATAATGCGCTATTCAAAAAACAGGTTGTGAAACTGTTATAATCTTAACATACAATAAATTAGTGATAATATCGCAACCGTATTGCTTGTTTGATGTATTTCTTTTGCACAAAATTTTAAATGTAAAAACTATGTTAATACCGGGAATTATTAGTGGTGTAAGCAGTGCAATGGGGCTTATATCGGGAGTAAAAGGGATTTTTGATTCGCAGTCGGCTGCTCGCAAGCAAAGAAGGTTGCTCAACGAGGGTAAAGCGTCGGAGGCTGCGTGGTACAAACGTAACTATTATGGCGACTATATGAACACTTCTATGGCGCGTGCGGCTATAAAAAGGGTCGAAAATACGTTGCGTTCGCGTGGTAAGCAAAATAGAGGCTATTCGGTTGTGAACGGGGCTACTCCCGAACTTGAGCTTGCTCGCAATCGTCAGAATGCCGAGGTGCTTGAGAAAGTGGCTACCGGATTGGCGCAGCAGGATAGTGCTACAAAAAGCCGTATAGATGCTGTCCATCAGCAGAATTTAAATGCTTTGCGCAACGGGCAGTTGAATGAACTGAAAATAGATGAGGAGGCGGGAGCGCAGGCTGCCTCGCAAGGATTCAGTCTGTTGAACAATGCGCTTATGGGTGTCAATTGGGGTAACGAGAATAAAAAATAATAAACTATTTTAATATGGAAAAAGCAAAAGAGAGATTGGCCTCGATTGTCGATTATGAAAAAAAGAGGCTCAAGGAGGCACAATATCGACATTCGGCTGCATTGGCTGTCGATGCTGTAACAAATATAGCCTCAATGTATGCACGAAGCAAGGGCGGACGATATGCGTTAGGTACAAATTTTGCATCGAAGCAAAGTGAGAATTTATCTAATGCCCGTGAGAATGTGGCAACAGCCGGACGTAATTACAATACGCTGATGGCCGAGCTTGCTTTCAGGCAGCTTATGGATAATAATAAATTCTCTGCACCAAAGGCCGGCAATCCTTTATTGCGAACCGGACAGACATTTACAAAAAAGGGTGCCGTGGGGCTCGTGTCGGCCAATGACAATATGGCTCGCTGGGGCAAAATTTTAAAAAACAGATAAACAGCTGTTAATCCTTTTTTTCGAGATACTTTATATATAAAAAACAACTTCTAAGAATTAACTATAAAATTTATTACTATGAAAAGATTCGATGAGATTGACGATTATCTGTCAACAGAAAATGGTCGAGACGGTAAAAAAACTTTTCTGCATCAAGGTGCAAACAATGCTATGAGCACCGACGACAAGGAATATTTGAATAGCCTTGCCAATGAGGTTAGAATGGCCGGTGAGCAGATGAACCGTAGCCGCCGACGTCTGGATGCTTGGGCTGCGAACGATTGGGATAAATATTACAAAGAGAGTCAGAAGAATTTTCTTGTGCCCAAGGATAGTGAGCAACGTCGCCGTCGGCAGTTTGTAACTACTCCAAAAGTGGTCGATGAGGCCATCAATGATTATTACAACGAGACTTTTCGTCCCACGATGCAGGCTGCAAAAAAGGAGGCCGACGATAGAGCGTTCAAGGCCTACAAAAGTTATGCCACCGTGCCGGGTGCCAATCCTTCTCTTGCTCTTGGTAATATGTACCGCGAGAATAATCCTCTAACCACGCTCGACAAGGCAATGGCAGTGCCCGATAATGGTCGCCTCGATGAAATAGCCAATCGCTATGCTCAATATGCCGGTCTCGACCCCGCAGAATATCGTACGCAGATTCTTGAACCGGCTCTGCGTCAGAGGGCTATAAATGATTTAGTCGATGAAAAGACCCCGAAAAGCACAGCCGAGTATCTGTTGCGTGGGGTGCGTCGAAATTCGTTGATAGGTTCAATGAGCGACCTTGACACTAATGGTTACAAAGGCGCAGGCGGGCATCGTTACATCGATGATTTGGCAATGGAGAATTACAATCCGTCGCGATTGGAGCGTTTCTCGGCCGGCGTAGGCGGATTGTTGTTTGACAGTGCTGTTTTTGCCGGGATAGGCGCAGGTGCATCGGCGCTCGCCGGAAAGGCAACCAATGCTATCGTAAATCGCACGGTGTCGAAGATGATGCTCGATGGGGCTGCAAAAGGATTGACACGTGAGGCCGCCGAGGAAACGGCTAAAAGAGCTGTGCTTGGAAGTCTTAAAACAAAAATTGCTCAGAGTGCGACGACGCAAGGAATTACTCTGGGTACTTATGATGCCGCACACAGTGTTGTCGATGATATTCTGCACGGCGAGAAGATTGATGCTGCCTCGGCGGTTTCGGCCTTTGGCAGGGGAGCGGCAACAGGTGCAGCAGTGGGGGCTGTGGGTACGCCTCTGCGACACGCTTCAAGAGGATTGACGGGCGGACGACGTGTGGCAGCCTCGACCGGAATACTTAGTGCCGAGTCGGCGGTGTTTACCGCGGCAAATGAGCTTGGAAAAATGGCCGAAGGAATTGAAATTGAACCCATCGATCTTGCCAATGATTTTGGCGAGAGTGCAGCTACACTGCTGGCTATGAGAATGTTGCATTGGCGTCCGTCGGGTGCATCGCACAAACTCAATACGGTAGGTAGGTTAAAGCCCGAGTTTCGATTCTCGATGCCCGAGGCCGAGGAAATTAAACGTGCAGGTGTCGAGCCCGACCAATTTATTGCCAATATAGAAAAGAGCCTGAATATCTATTCGGCGGGTAGTGGAAAAGCAGCGCGTGATGTAAAAATGGATTATTTGAGGCTGATGTCAATACCCGATTTATCAATCTCGGCACGCTCTAAACTGCTTTACATAGTGGAGAATAAGCTATCCTCGACACCTCCCGAAGCTGTCGATTACAAGGTGCGCGACAAGGGCGACGGCAATTATGTCTTTTCGACCATAGATGCCGAGGGGCGTTTGCTCGAAAATATAAAATGCCGCAGTCGCGAGGAACTGAAGAGCCTTTACTTTACACGTACAGGACAAATGAGACGAAACAGAATTGCAATGCACGAGAGAATGTTGATGCAGAGTTACGACTCGCAGAATTTCTTTCGGCAGGCCGGTAAATATGCTCGCGAGACAGGAACTGACGTTGAGACAATTTCAGATATAATGTACCGCAAGGCACGCAACGAGGCTGTTGCACCCGAGGAGCAGGCTGTGCTTGACGAGATTCTCGCACGCTCGAACTATTCCGATAGTGAGGTGGGGCAGATGCTTCATTCGCTCAGACGTAACCTTGAACAGCAGTATGGCCTTAATGATGGCAGTCTGCTCGGAGCAATAGAAAAAAGCTCTTTTCATTGTTCAAAAGCCGAAAATGAAGCACTTAACAGCTACGAGCAGATAATGCGTGGCGAGGTTCTTAAATTGCACGGCGGAACATCGAGCGAACGTGCCAATGAACTATCGTCCTATGAGAACGATTATATGGGATTGGGCAACGATGAACTTAAAGAGCAGGAAAAGCAGAATTTTACAACTCACGCAATAATAACGGGCGAAGGGTTGAATGAAGGAGCAATACCAACGCTTACCGAGCAATACGGAGTTTTTGCAACCGATATACGCAAGCCCAAAAATTGGGACGATACATACGTGTGGAATCCCCGACGACACAAACATACGCGTGAGGATGTCGATAGGATGGCTCAAGAGGCATTATCTCTTGGCGATAAATTGGGAATAAATATAAAGGTAATTGTCGATGAAGAGCAACTACCCAAAGACGACCCGGTATATGCAAATAAGGTGCGTTCCTATGGCTGGCTCAACGAGAAAAATGGTGAGGTTGTAATAAATGTCCCCAATAATAAAGATATTGCCGAGGTGCGTAGAACGGTTGTACACGAGGTTGTGGGACACCGTGGGCTTGGACAATTGTTCGGGTACTACTATTTTGATTTTCTTGAGGAGGTTTATGAGCGTTCGAGCCCTGCTGTGCGCAATGAGATTGACAAACTCTCCACAGACAACGGGTATCATTTACACCAGTCTGTCGATGAGTATCTTGCACGTATTACGGAACGTACAACTACCACGCCCGAGCAGCGCACAATCTACCAAAGATTCCGCGATTTTGTGCGCGAAATGTTGCAACGTCTCAATATTTATCGTAAGCCCATTACCGAGGACGAACTTGTTTCGCTGTTACAGCGCCATCATAGTGCTACTCTTGGTCGTAAGTCGTACGATAATTACAGAAGCAGTGCTTTTCGTCCCTTTGTTACAGCCGGACGCCACGATGGCGGATATTATAATTATGACGTTGCAAAAGCACGTTACACAAGAGAAATGCAGCAGAATCCCACCCTCAAAGGACTGAGCCCGGGCTTTCACGCTATGCGCCGCGAACTATACGATGAAGAACCGGCTTATAGCTATCGAACTTATGGTAGTGAGGGTATGGATAGACTGAAAGATGTTCCGAGCTTCGACGATAATCAGCTTGAAAAAGTGAAAAAAATTAAACATATTGACAGTTACTATGCAAAACGCAATGTTTATAATGGATGGAATAAGACACCCGAGGGTAAATGGTACAAGCCAACAATTGATTCACTTTCAGAAATAAAAATATATGATTACGTCTATCGTACCTTGCTCGTCAGCGACCCTAAACAAGCACGAGACTATAATTATATAATTTCAAAGCCCAAGAATTTACGCACTGAAGCCGAGAATGAGGCCTTGGAGGAGATGCGCAATACTGCTGTGCAATTCGATAGAACAGCACGCCTGAACGATATTTACTACGATTGGAAACTCTTTACCGCCTATCCTCAAATAGCCGATATGCCCGTTGATTTTGCAACGCTTGAAAACAGATATGTGCTGTACGATGTCGAAAACAATCGTCTGATTATTGACAAACGTGGATTCGATGACCCTGATTTTAAGAAAGAAATTTACTATACTATGCAGCACGTTATTGATGACATTGAGGGATTTGGTAATCGTCCGCTACTGCGTTCAATTGTCGAGAGTAATGCTCATTTTGGATACAACAATGCTAAAAGTATGTCAAACATTTATAGCACATCCGACCCGGAAAAAGTCCTTCCTTTTATGCGTGAGGCTTTTAGAATGACTTATGGAACAGATATGGAGAATTTCAGAATAAAATATCCTGATAGAGATACTTATCTTGAAGAGAATGTTAATTTCAATTGGCCCGATCGTAATGGACACGAGTTGCACAATTACTCGACAAATCGCGAGGAACTACGAGGTTTTTTGGGTGGCCCGCTCGATATTATTAAGAAAGTAGTTGATAATGCTATGCGCAGCAACGACAATACAGCCTTGCGTGATGCCGAGAGACTGAGGAGTATTTCGGTGGGCGTCCCAACGTATGAGATTCCAAAATATACTCCTCTGCCAAAGGAGAGATGGACAATGGGTAAGAGTCTGGTTATTGAGCAGAAGCCCGAGACGCACAAAGTGCGGCCGATTGAAGAAATTTTAGCGGAGTATAATTTGCTGTATGGGCCGGGTGAGGGCGTGCTGCTCAAAGAGCAGTCGAGGTTCTACTCGCCCAAGACCGACACGCGTCCCGAACAGTGGAGATTACCCTTGTACGAGGCAGCAAAAAGTAAAGCTAATACAATTAACAAGAATAAGAAACCGTGGGTGTTAAATAATGGAATTAAAAAAGAGAAGCCTCTGCACTTTTATGATTTAAAGAGAATGGAAGAGGCTCGTCTGCGCCAGCAAAGATTGGACGAAATTCTGAAGGAGTATAACGAAAAGTATGGCAAATAGTGTTGCGATAATGTTTGTAGGACTAAATACTCAAGGAAACTATGAATAAATTTCTTAATCGTAGGGTGAAAGCAGTGGAGAACACCAAAGAAAACTGCGAGCAACAGCGTTCCGAGAAGGCTATCGATTTTCTTGACGAGTGTGCTGCCTGCTGGAATTCTCTTGACGAGGCCCGCCGCAAATTGCGGCGGAGCCTTATGTACAGCTACGGCGACCAATGGGGCGACTACGTACGCGACCCCGAGACGTCGGGCTTTATTACCGAGGGCGAACTGATAAAAAGAAACGGAAAAGTACCGTTGAAAAATAATATGATTGCTCCCATTCTGAGCAATATCGACGGACAACTGCGTCAGAATCTTATGCGTCCCGTCTGTGTGGCACGCGATAATCGCGAGAGCACGTTGGGCGAGATGATGTCAATTGCCGTTGAATATGTTCACGATATAAATGAAATGGAGGAACTCGACTCGGATGCAATGCGTATGCTTCTGAATGGTGGAATGGTTGCCCAGCGCATAGAGTATGGGTTGAACGTCTCAAAGGACAAGCGCGACGTCTGGGTCTATGGAGTTAACCCCTCGCGTCTGTTCTTTAATACCAATCTTGAAGATGTGCGTATGTGGGATGTTACTTGTGTGGGTGAGCTTTTTGATATGTCGATAGATGATGTTCTTACGCATTTTGGACAGACGCCCGAGGCTAAGCAACGTATTTTGGATATTTATGGAGACGTTTCCGGTGCCAATCCGGACACACGTGCAATGCAGGGAAACGAGACAAACGAGCTTACTTTTTATTCGCCTTCGCGCAGCGACCTGTGCCGCGTAATTCTCGGTTGGAAACTTGAGACGCGTGATGCTTACCGCTGGAACGATACGCTTCGTGGAACGTGGGGCTATTTACCTTATAACGATGATAGTCGTCTGCTGCTCGAAGAGGCCAATAATCGACGCCGTCAGCAGGTTGCCGATAAAGGTGTCGCCGACGATGATTTTTTGGGTGTCGAGTACGAGTTTGCCATCGAGCGTTATTGGTATTATCGTTATATGTCGCCTATGGGCGATGTTTTACAAGAGGGGCGCAGTCCCTATTGGCACGGCGAGCATAATTATGTACTTCATCTTTATCCTATGATGCAGGGAAAATTGAGCAATTTCGTCGAACAATTCATCGACCAGCAGCGGGCTATCAATCGTACGGCTACACTCATCGACTTTATACGCGGAACATCGTCAAAGGGCGTTCTTGTTGTGGATGATGAGGCTTTTGAGAGTATGTCGCGCGAGGAGGTAATTGACGAGTATGTGCGTTACAATGGAGTGCTGTTTGTCAAGCTGAAGCCCGGACAGAGCATTGATGGAGTGGTGCGGCAATATAACAGCGGTGCAGCTGTTGCCGGAGATTTTGAATTGCTTAATTTGCAACTGCGATTGATAAATGAAATTTCGGGTGTAAACTCGGCTATGCAGGGACAGGCTCCCAAGGCCGGTACTCCGGCGAGCCTATATGCGCAGCAGGTGCAAAACTCGTCTCTTAATCTTAAAGGCTTGTTCGATGGCTTCCGCTCGTTCCGTAGGCGGCGCGATACAAAATTGATAAAAATGATACAGCAGTATTACACCGATGAGCGCTATCTTGATATTGCCGGTGGCGATTATGCCGAGGAGGCACGATGGTATTCGCCTCAGAAGGTGCGTAACAGTGAATTCGACCTTACGCTCACCGAGGGGTATAATACTCCGGCCTATCAGATGTTGGCCAATGATTTTCTTATGCAACTATTTCAGGCTCAGGTGCTTGATGTCAAGACAATGCTTGAGAACAGTAGCTACCCGTTTGCCAAGAAAATTCTTGAATCAATTAAGCGTAACGAGCAGCAGGCGGCACAGAATGGAACTCCCGAGGGTGTCTCTGAGGCATTGCTTGCAATGCAGGCCAATGCCTCGCAGCAGGGTCTATCTGAGGCAAGCAATGATGCGAGTAACGAAAAATCTCAGTCTCGGCAATAAATAGTGTATTGCTTTTCGTTGTTTGTGTAAAATTTTGTATCTTCGCGGTTGAAAAATGTATGTATAATTTATCCATTTAATAGTGTATTGTTATGAAAAGAATTTTTACTTTGTCGGTGATGGCAATTATGATGGTGGCTGCAATGCTTACAACCTCGTGCAGCACTGCAAAATCGGTGAACAGCAGTTTTGTAAAGAATGGTTATACAATGGAGGCTTTGACAGTGCAGCAGCAAGAGACATTGGCGCCTGTGATGAAGGCTTTTCCTTCGTTCAACCAAACTGCAATGGGATTTTTGCAGACAGGAAATGCAACAACTTTTGTGTATCAGGTAGATGAGAGTATTTGGAACAGCTATTGCAACTCGCTTGAGGCTGCAGGTTTCTCGAATCTTGGTACAGGATACGTTAAGGCGGATAAGAGTGTAGGTGTTACTTATAATATTTCGGGAAAGTTTGCAACAATATACAAACAGACTTTCTTGCTTGTAACATATACGTGGAGTAATTTCTAATACTTGAAGTGTCGTAATAAAAGCATTGCATCCGAACGGTTGTTCTTGAAACGCCGTTCGGATGCTTTTTTATGGATTGTTTGTTAAATCTTAATGATTCTTGAATGTTGGTTGAATCCTTGAAAATTTTATTTTAGCAACAATAATTCCTTCTTTAATATCCCAAGCGGTATTATATTTTAAAGGAATAATTATGTTGCCGCTCTTGTCGATGAAGCCGGTTTTATTGTTAGATATAACACGTGATAAACCATCTTCGTAACTTGAAACAAAATTATATTCGACCCTTTCTTTAGGTTGTTTGCTTTCTGTTGCTACAATTGAATCACATTTATCGGCAGACTGCCATAATAATGGTATCGAGCATAGTAGAAGTATTATAATGTAAATTGTAATCTTTTTTTTCGAGAATACGTTGTTTTGTGTTATGCTTTTATCGGCGGATGTTTTTTCTTGTCGGGCTTCTTTCTTATTCTTATCCATTCTTTTTGAGTTGTTAAAATTTGGTGTTTCCGATTTTATTTGCAAAAAATGAACATAAAAAAGAACGTATCGATAACTTTTCATAATTTGTTTTAATCCCACCGATTTTTACACAAATTCGTTGTATCTTAGCGCTGATTTTGTAAAAAAGATATTCATAAAGAGATCGTATGAATCCCGAAGATAGAATAAAAGAATTACGCGAACAATTGCACAATCATAATCACAATTATTATGTGCTGAATAGTCCCACCATAAGTGATTTTGAGTTTGATGCACTGTTGCGCGAGTTGCAACAACTCGAATATGAGAATCCGCAACTATACGATGCAAACTCGCCCACACAGCGGGTGGGCAGCGACATTACAAAGGAGTTTCGTCAGGTGGTGCACAAGTACCCGATGCTCTCTTTGGGAAACACCTATTCTAAAAGCGAGGTTGCCGACTTTTACGAGCGTGTGCGACGTGCTTTGAACGAGGATTTTGATATTTGCTGCGAGCTTAAATTCGATGGAACGTCAATCTCGCTCACATATATTGATGGCAAGCTTGTGCGGGCTGTAACACGTGGCGACGGCGAAAAAGGCGACGATGTAACGGCCAATGTAAGAACGATACGCTCAATTCCACTTGTGCTTAAGGGTGGCAATTATCCTGCCGAGTTTGAGATTCGCGGCGAGGTGCTTATGCCGTGGGCGGTGTTCGAGAGGCTCAATAGCGAGCGTGCATCCGAGGGCGAGCAACTTTTTGCTAATCCGCGCAACGCAGCCTCGGGAACATTGAAACTACAAGATTCGTCGGTGGTGGCACAGCGCAGTCTCGATGCTTATCTTTACTATCTGTTGGGCGAGCAACTTCCGGCCGAGGGGCACTACGATAATCTGCAAGCGGCAGCATCGTGGGGATTTAAAGTCTCCGATACAATGTGTCGCTGTAAAACTCTTGACGAGGTGTTCGATTACATCGACCGTATGGATACAATGCGCAAACAGTTACCGGTTGCCACCGATGGTATTGTGCTTAAGGTCGATTCGCTGCGTCAGCAGCGTCATTTGGGATATACGGCAAAGTCGCCTCGTTGGGCGATAGCCTATAAATTTCAGGCCGAGCGTGCTGTAACCCGTTTGAATGAGGTTACCTATCAGGTGGGGCGCACAGGGGTTGTAACACCGGTTGCCAACCTCGACCCCGTACAACTATCGGGTACGGTTGTAAAGCGTGCCTCGCTGCATAATGCCGATATCATCGAGAAACTCGACCTGCATATTGGCGACTTTGTATATGTAGAAAAGGGAGGTGAAATTATTCCCAAAATAACCGGTGTCGATATTGATTCGCGTCTGCTCATTGGCGAGAAAGTACGATTCGTAACCCACTGCCCCGAGTGTTCGACGCCTCTTGTGCGTGTCGAGGGCGAGGCTGCACACTATTGTCCCAATGAAAAAGAGTGCCCACCACAGATAAAAGGTAAATTGGAGCATTTTGTCTCGCGCGACGCAATGAATATAGACTCGATAGGCCCCGAGACAATCGAGATGCTTTATGCTCTTGGACTGTTGAAAAATGCAGCCGATTTTTATGCCATTGAGTCGGCCAACCTTATGTTTCTGCCTCGATTGGGTGCAAAGTCGGCCGAGAATATTATTACGGGTATCGCCTCGTCGCTCAGTGTGCCTTTTGAACGTGTACTTTTTGCCTTGGGCATACGTTTCGTGGGTGTTACGGTGGCCAAACGCTTGGCACGTGCTTTTAGGAATATAGATGCTCTTATGGCGGCGAATATCAGGCAGTTGATGGACGTCGATGATATTGGCGAGCGCATAGCCACTGCTGTGGTGCAATTCTTTTCCGACGAAACCAACCGTGCGCTGGTGGCGCGACTGCGTGCCGCCGGTGTGCAATTTGAAATTTCCGAGGAGGTAAATGATGGTCGTACCGAGATTCTTAAAGGTCGAACAATAGTAATAAGCGGAGTTTTTTCGCTTCACTCGCGCGACGAGTATAAAGAGATTATTGAGAAAAACGGCGGTAAAAATGTCGGTAGTGTAAGTAAGTCAACAAGTTTTATACTCGCAGGCGAGAATATGGGGCCCAGTAAATTGGAAAAAGCGCAAAAACTCGGTGTACGCATTGTCAGCGAGACGGAATTTTTGGAAATGTTACAAATTTGATAGAGTATAGTTACAAACAAGCGGAAGTTGTGCAAACGAGTGGGTGAAAATTTATTTTTACAAGAAATGAGTGCAGCTAAACTTCGCCGAGGACTAAAATATCAAGCTCAGCTTTGGCATTTTTTACAGTGAGAGCAAGAAATATTCGCAGTTTATAGCAAATATTATAAAAAAATAAAGAAAAATAGACGAAAATTGTAGAAGTTGGCAAAAATGATGTAAATTTGTCAGCAAAATAAAAATAGTTCCTATAAATTTATGACGCGAAAAAGATTAACCGGAATGGGAGTAGCACTTGTTACCCCTTTTACAGAGGCGGGTGAAGTAGATTATGTAGCACTCGATAATATAGTACAATCACAAATAGACGGCGGTACCGATTTTTTGTGTGTTCTTGGAACAACGGCCGAGACACCGACACTGACAACAGAAGAAAAACGTAGTGTGCGAAAATGCGTCATAGATAAAGTTGCGGGTCGTTTACCAATTTTGTTGGGTGTAGGAGGCAATTGTACTCAGAATCTTATAAACGAACTGCTGAGCGAGGATTTTACCGGTGTCGATGCGATATTGTCGGTAACCCCCTTCTATAATAAGCCCAGCCAAGAGGGACTGTATCGTCATTACAGAGCACTTGCTGCGGCTACACAGTTACCCATATATATGTATAATGTCCCCGGACGTACAGGCGTTAATATGTTGCCCGATACAGTAGTGCGTCTGGCTGTTGAGTGCCCCAATATTGTGGGAGTAAAGGAGGCGTCAGGAAATTTGGCGCAAATAAAAGAAATTATCGAACGTACACCCGAGACTTTCGACGTACTATCCGGCGACGACGGCCTTGTCTATGACATTATAAAATTGGGTGGCGTTGGCGCTGTAACAGTCTTCGGCAACGCCTATCCCAAGGATTTTGCTCGGATGACACATCTTGCAATGGAGGGAAAATATGACGAGGCAGCACGTCTGAACGAGGCTTTTAGCGAGGTTTGTTCACTGCTTTTTGCCGACGGTAATCCGTCAGGTGTAAAGGTGCTTATGTCGCATCAAGGCAAGATGGGAAACAATCTGCGTCTGCCGCTTGCGCCCGCACGCAAAGATGTTGACGAGGCAATGTTCGAGGCAATGAAAAAACTCGACGCCTATTTAGCAGAAAACTAACCTGAACCAATAAATGATGAAGCCGAAAGTACTGATAACCTACAACATCTTCGGTGAATTGTACCGCGATATTCTTGAAAAATTCGAGGTAACAATGCCTGTACCCGGTGTCGAGAGCTTTACCTACGATCAAGTGCTGTCGATGATAGGTGAGTACGATGCGCTTCTGTCAATGTGGAATTTCCCTGTCGATGAAAAACTCCTCGACGCAGCTAAGAAACTGAAAATAGTTGCCAATTTTGCCGTTGGGTTCGACAATATAGACGTTGCCTCGGCAACTGCCCGCCGAATAACAGTCGCAAATACCCCTGACCCTGTTACAGCACCGACGGCCGATATTGCAATGGGGCTTATGATTGACGTGATGCGTCGCATAAGCTCGTTCGATAAATTGCAACGTCGGGGAGGCTACCGTAAAGGAATAATGAAGAACCTCGGTACCTCACTCGAAAGCAAGCGTTTGGGCATCTTAGGTCTTGGACGCATAGGCAAGGCTGTTGCTCGCCGAGCCTCGGCATTTGGGATGGAGGTTGTATATAATAACCGCAACCGTCTGACCATTGACGAGGAACAGCTATATACTGTGCAATATGTAGGCCTTGATGAACTTTTCGTTACATCGGATGTTGTCTCGATAAATGCACCTCTGACGTCGGAAACTTATCATATAGTCGATAGAGAACGTCTTGCACAGATGAAGCTTTCGGCCTTTCTCATTAACACAGCTCGAGGGCCATTGGTCGATGAAAAAGCGCTTGTTGAGGCGTTGCGCAGCGGCAGTATAGCGGGTGCGGGGCTCGACGTTTACGAGTTTGATGACACCGTGTGTAATGAGTTACTCGAACTGGATAATACGGTACTGACACCACATATCGGTACACAAACAATTGAAGGACGTCGCGAAATGGCACAGTTTGCAGCTACAAACATTGCCAATTTTTTCTTTGGCGGCAGGGTAGCCTGTGTAAATAAAATTGACTGACAATTATCAAACAACTATGCAGAGGCTTAAGAAACTACTCGACGAAAAGGCGGCCCGTTACAACTGCAAAGAATTTATAGCAACTGACCCTGTGCAATTCCCACACGCATTCAGCGACCGCCGCGACATTGAAATAGCGGCATTTCTTGCCTCAGTGATTGCTTGGGGCAACCGCAAAATGATAATAGCCTCGGGCTACAAAATGCTCTTTGGCATTATGGGGGGCAGCCCCTACGACTATATAATGCGTGGCGAGTGGCAGGAACTCGAACACTCCGTAAATATACACCGTACATTCTTTGTACGCGATTTTATATATCTGTGTCGCGGGTTGCAAGATATTTACAATCGTTACAACTCAATGGAGGAAATTTTTATAGCCTCGCAAAACACGTGGGATGGAATTGCCAATTTGCGCTCGGCTCTTGCACAGGCCAACGATGGCACTGCAACAAGACATATATCTAACCCGATAGCTACGGTCGGGAAGCCGGCATCGGCTTGTAAAAGGCTGCATATGATGCTACGTTGGCTGTGTCGCAACGACGGAATTGTCGATATTGGACTGTGGCAACAGATAGCTCCATCGCAGTTGATGATACCTCTTGACGTACACGTCTCGCGCATAGGCCGCACACTCGGCCTCATAGAGCGCAAGAGCAACGACCGCCGCACAGTGGAACAGTTGACTGCAAAACTTGCAGAAATGTGCCCCGACGACCCTGTGAAATATGATTTTGCTCTCTTCGGAATAGGTGTCGAGGGCGATATAATATAATTAAAGAAAAAGAAAAAAATTATGGCCAAGATAACAAAAGAAGATGCGCTTCGCTACCACGAAGGCAAGCGCCCGGGAAAGATAGAGGTTGTACCAACAAAGCCTTATTTTACACAGACCGACCTTTCGCTGGCTTACTCGCCCGGAGTAGCCGAGCCTTGTCTTGAGATTCAAAAGAACCCACAAGATGCCTATCGTTACACCGACAAAGGCAACCTTGTAGCTGTAATATCCAATGGTACAGCAGTGCTGGGCCTCGGCAATATAGGTGCGCTCAGCGGAAAGCCAGTGATGGAGGGAAAAGGTCTGCTCTTTAAAATTTATGCAGGCATAGACGTCTTTGACATCGAGGTTGACGAAAGTAACCCCGACAAATTTGTCGAGGCAGTAAAGGCAATTGCTCCCACATTCGGAGGAATAAATCTCGAAGATATTAAGGCCCCTGAGTGCTTCGAGATTGAGCGCCGTCTGAAAGAGGAACTCGACATTCCGGTGATGCACGACGACCAGCACGGAACAGCCATAATATCGGCAGCAGGAATGCTCAATGCACTCGAAGTAAACGGAAAGGATATTTCAACCATAAAGGTAGTTGTAAACGGTGCGGGCGCAGCGGCAATCTCCTGTGCAAGGCTCTACGTGGCATTGGGAGTAAAGAAAGAGAATATTGTGATGCTCGACAGCAAGGGTGTTATAAATGTCAACCGCGAGCGTCTGACACCCGAAAAGATAGAATTTGCCACCACACGCGACGATGTTCGCACACTCGAAGAGGCAATTGTGGGTGCCGACCTCTTCCTTGGTCTCTCAAAGGGTAACATCCTTACAAAAGAGATGGTGTGCTCAATGGCAGCCGACCCCATAGTCTTTGCCCTTGCCAACCCCGTTCCCGAAATATCCTACGAAGATGCAATGGCGAGCCGTCCCGACGTACTTATGAGCACAGGACGCAGCGATTATCCCAACCAAATAAACAATGTAATAGGCTTCCCATACATATTCCGCGGAGCGCTCGACACAGCCGCGACAGCCATCAACGAAGAGATGAAATTAGCTGCCGTACGCGCCATTGCCGATCTTGCCAAACAACCCGTTCCCGAGATTGTGAACGAGGTTTATCACGTTAACAACCTTACATTCGGACGCGAATATTTTATTCCCAAGCCCGTTGACCCCCGTCTGCTCACCGAGGTATCGGCGGCGGTAGCAAAGGCTGCCATCGACAGTGGGGTAGCACGCAAGACTATCGACGATTGGGACAAATACAAAGAGCATCTGCGTGAGTTTATGGGGCGCGAGTCGAAACTAACACAACAGATACACGACACAGCACGCTCGCACCCCAAACGCGTTGTATTTGCCGAGGGTGCACACCCCTCAATGATGAAAGCAGCCGTACAGGCCAAAGAAGAGGGTATATGTTATCCCATCCTCTTGGGTAACGACGAGCGCATAGCCAAGCTGGCTGCCGAGCTCGACCTAAGCCTCGATGGCATCGAGGTAGTCAATCTGCGCCACGACCGCGAGGCTTCGCGCCGCGAGCGTTATGCCCGCATCCTCACCGATAAACGTCAGCGTGAGGGCTACACATTTGAAGAGGCCAACGACAAAATGTTCGAGCGCAACTATTTTGGAATGATGATGGTCGAAACTGGTGAGGCCGATGCTTTCATCACCGGACTTTACACAAAATACTCGAACACCATAAAAGTAGCCAAAGAGGTTATTGGCCTGCAAAAGGGATTCGACCATTTTGCCACAATGCACATTCTAAACTCTAAAAAAGGAACATACTTTGTGGCCGATACACTCATTAACCGCAGTCCAGACACTAAGACTTTGGTCGATATTGCCCGGTTGAGCGAGAAAGCGCTTCACTTCTTCAATCACCTTCCTGTGATGGCGATGGTCTCATACAGTAATTTCGGAAGCGACAAAGGAGGTAGTGCCGGCGACGTGCACGAGGCAATAGAGATTCTGCATCGCGAGCATCCCAATTGGTTAATTGATGGCGAGATGCAGGTTAACGTGGCACTGAACCGCGAGCTTCGCGATAGTAAATATCCCTTCTCGCGTCTCTATGGCAAGGATGTAAATACGCTCATTTTCCCTTGTCTGAGTGCTGCCAACAGCTCCTACAAGATGTTGCAAGCATTAAGCCCCGACACCGAGATTATAGGCCCCATTCAGATGGGATTGAACAAGCCTATCCATTTTATCGACTTTGAGAGCTCGGTACAGGATATTCTTAACGTAACAGCAATTGCAGTAATCGACGCTGTAACCAACGAACAGAAGTAATAATGAATATAAAAGCATAGTCGCTATATTTTTTATTAAGTATAGCGACTATGCTTTTATGTAAAAAAAATACATCGAAATCCCGTTTTTCTCATATTTCTGCCGATGAAAATCAAATAATCAAAAAATACAAATGATAAAGCCTTTGTAACCATTTTTTTGCAACAAAGAAACGAGACGATATTATCCATCTTCAACATTTCCAAGTTTTTCCCTTGCGATATATACACGGTTTTTTACAGTCGTGGGTGGAACATCCAAGATTCTTGCAATTTCGTCGCAATCGTATCCCGAAGCTATAAGCCTCGCCACCACTCCAAGTTCCTCGGGTAGATTGTCGATACACTCGACAGGAATATTTTGAGTTGTCGCCTCCTCGGTACAAACACTTTTCCGTGTTTTATAAAGATTGAGCACCGCTTCCACCGCGTAGCGAGTAAAATCGACGCCCGAGGGAATATCGCCAAGTTTGCAATACAACAGCAACACCGCCTCTTGATAGAGTTCCAAGGCCGCAATCGGGTTATCGGTGATGGCATTCGCACGCTTCATTATCTCCTCTCTTGCCTCGCTTAATTCACTCAAAAAATCATTCTCTGTCATTGTGTTTTTCGTTTGTGTTTATGTTTATGTTCGTAAAAACACCGTATCTAAAGAGTTGTATTTCAATTAAGACAAATTTAAATAATTTTAACATTAGCAATAAGAAGCTGTTTGAATTTATATCGCCAAATGTTTAGACTTTATTATCAATATTTTAACACGGTTCTTTGTCGTTTGGAATGGTAAACGGGTGTCAAGAATTGGTGTCAAAGTTATTTTTGCTTTTCTATTTCTATATTTTTAAATTGACCAAAAACGGGGTGGTGTCTGTATTCCCAACGTGTTCCAGATGGTACATATAAGATGCATTCTTCAAAATTTACTTTATCGATTTCACCAAAGGCATATTTACCAATTTGAATATTGTCTAATTGTGTCCAATGTAGATATATGCTTTGTAGTGCATAACAACCTTCAAAGGCGTACCATTCTATTCTCGTTACGCTGTTCGGAATCTCAATGCTTTTCAGTGATGAACAAAAAGAAAAAGCACTATGTCCTATTCTCGTTACGCTGTTCGGAATCTCAATGCTCTGTAGTGATGAGCATCCACTAAAGGCGTCGTTTCCTATTCTTGTTACTCCTTTTCCTAATATTATCTCTTCAATAGAATATTTTCTACTAAACCAATCATTTATACAATTACAATTAAGTGATATGCTTTTCAGTGATGAACATCCATCAAAAGCGTAATTTCCTATTCTTGTTACGCTGTTCGGAATCTCAATGTTTTTCAGTGATGAACAACCAATAAAAGCGCTATCTCCTATTTCCGTTACACTGTTTGGTATCTCAATGCTTTGTAGTGCTGAACAATTTTCAAAGGCGTGCCTTCCTATTTTCGTTACGCTGTTGTGTATTGTAATATGGGTAATACTATAATAGTAACCACGTATTACAGTTTTTTTGTCTTCACTTAATTCAAGTTCGTCTTCACTAAATTCTATTTCAGATAATTTACTCATCACGCTATTATATATTATTTTTGCAAATATAGTTTTTTAATTTTAAGAATAGATTATAGTTTTAAACAATGTTGTTGCTCCCGGCTTCGCCTTGAGCAACAACATATAAATTATAAGCAAAATTCTCTTTTTACTCTTTGTACAGTACTAACACTAACGCTTGAAGGACAATCCTGCTTGGTTTCTATAATACCAACGGCTGTTAGTTGTGCGTAGTATTGCAACAATCCCTCAAACATTTTTGGGCAACTCCCTCTATATTGTAATCAACACAGGAAGTACTTTATACCGCACAGGTTGCGTTAACAAGACTTTGCTGTGTTTTGTACAGAGATAGTTGTAAAAAATATGTAAAAAAACTGATGGATGAAAACTGAAACTGTTTTTTCTTATTATATTTGCAGTGAACCGCGAATCTTTACTGCACTAACTTTGAAAATTATTGAAAAAATCAGACATTTTTGGATATAAAAAATGGCGAAACATAAGGCTTATATGAGAAAATATTTTTAGAAATCCAAATAGCTTCTTAGCGATGCTCATTAAGTATGAAAATGAATTTTATTCATTAGTTTGCACAACATTCGCTTGTTTGTTGCAATAGTAAATTAAATTACGTATGTATGCTAATATCTGAATGTATGTTGGTCAGTATAAAAGACATTCAAAAACAATATGAAACGGGGGAAACGCCTGTATTGGTTATGTGTTCCGATAAGAATGAGTATATCTGTAAGTATATGCGTTCTTTGAGTTCGGCATACAAACTTGTTTGTGAATTCGTCGGTGCTCATTTTGTAGAAAAATGGGGAATATGTTCTCCTGAAATGAGTTTAGTTCTTATTAAAGCAGAACATTGGAGTAACTTTTTGTCAACTAATTGTATCAGGACTGCTTCAACATTAGGGTATCAAATGTTAGATGGCGTTGTTGATATAACACAGACGACATTTAGTCATATACAACTATCAAAAAAGGTTCTTATACAACTACTTAAGATTGCCCTTTTTGACTTTTGGGTAGCAAATGAAGACCGTACATATAACAATGCAAATTTATTGTATGATGTAAAACATGATAATCTTGTTTCTATTGATTATGGTGGAATATTAAATACTTCGACATTTGAATATCCAATGTCTCAACTAACAATGACAGACACTATATTGTATGCAGAAATATTTAAACAATTTAAAAATAGAATTGCAAAGGATGAAATTAGGACTATAGCTCTTAATTTGGAAGGCTTTTATAAAAAATCGATAGATAATTGCAGATTTGCGCTTGAAGATACATTGTCGGGAATACCTTTAGAGTGGAAGGTTGATAATAATGTCATACGTAATAAATTGATGCAATTGTTTGATAAAGTATGGATAGATAAAGTCTGGGTGAATTTTGTAGAATGTTTAAATGATAATATAAATGAGTAAGTTGCAATATAGTATAATCTTTGGTGAGATTAGACCTGAGATTTCAGAGCGTTTGAGTCTTGGCATTATAGTTGTTGATGGTGAAAATATTTCAGTCAAATACTCTAATAAAAAATTACAGGTTTTGAAAGGCTTGTATTCCCAAAAGGAATATGAATTTGTTGGAAGAGTCGTTAGAGGATTGTCTAGAAATAATAAAATACCTTCAGAAGGTATAGTCAATTATTTGTCAAGATACTCGAATAATTTACTTTCTATTTCAAAATTGCAAGGGATAGATTTGGAAGCAACAGAAAAGAGTAAACAATGGCTGTATGATACATACGTAAAGGTGGGTTAAATTCCATTGTTTACTTTTACAACCCCAATTTGAAATTCTTTTTTTGCTCATTGAACTATACTAACGCCTGAAGGACAATCCTGCTTGGTTTCTATAATACCAACGGTTGTTAGTTGTGCGTAGTATTGCAGAATGTGATACCGCACGATGTGCGATAAGTTGGCGTTATCAAGTTTTACCGTGTTTCGTACTTAATATTAAAGTTTTTGCTCCCTTTGGAAGCACCCCATTGAATTAAAGCAACCGCCTTAACAAGAAAAGATGTTGAGGCGGTTGTAAGTTGTTAATTGTTTGGAGTTTTTTATTGACAAGGCTCGTTATTCGCAACCCGCACGGCGTGAACTTTATCCACGCTTCGTGCGACCTTTTGCTACTCGCCTTGTCGATAATTTTTGCCTTTTTAAGGGCAAAAATTATTCCCACTCAATTGTTGCGCTGGGCTTGGGCGACATATCGTAGCAGACACGGTTAACGGTCTTTACCTCGGCAAGAATGCGGTCGGTAATCTTCATAAGAATTGCCCAATCAATCTGCTCAATGGTGGCTGTCATTGCATCTACTGTGTTGACGGCACGGATTATTACGGGCCAGTCGTAGGAGCGGGCATTGTCGCGCACGCCCACTGACTTAAAGTCGGGTACTACGGTAAAGTATTGCCATACTTTTTTGTCGAGGCCTGCTTTGGCAAATTCCTCGCGCAGAATGGCATCCGACTCGCGCACGGCCTCTAAACGGTCGCGGGTGATTGCTCCAAGGCAGCGTACTCCAAGGCCGGGGCCGGGGAAGGGCTGTCGATAGACCATTTCGTAGGGGAGGCCAAGCTCTAATCCGCAGGCGCGTACTTCGTCTTTAAACAGTTGACGGATGGGCTCGACAAGCTCGAATTGCATATCTTCGGGCAGGCCGCCTACATTGTGGTGCGATTTTACCATTTTGGCTGTTTTTGTACCACTCTCGACTATGTCGGGGTAGATGGTGCCTTGGCCGAGGAATTCTATTCCGTCGAGCTTGCGTGCCTCCTCCTCGAATACGCGGATAAACTCGCCACCGATAATCTTACGTTTCTGCTCGGGGTCTTCAACGCCTTCTAACTTTCCAAGGAAGCGGTCGGTTGCATCGACATATACAAGGTTGGCGCACAGTTGGTTGCGGAATACTTCGACAACTGCCTCTGACTCGCCTTTGCGCATAAGTCCGTGGTTAACGTGTACGCATACAAGGTTATTGCCGATGGCTTTCAGAAGAAGCGCTGCAACTACCGAGCTATCGACACCGCCCGAGAGGGCAAGAAGTACTTTGCGGTCGCCCACCTGACGACGTATGAGCTCTACTTGGTCGTTGACAAAATTTGTCATATTCCAGTTGGCCTCGGCCTTGCAGGTGTCGAATACGAATGATTTTACAGCTTCTTTTATGGCCTCTTCGTCGTTTGTGAATTGTGCAAGTTTCACCTCGCACTGTGCTTTGTCGTGGCCTGCTGCCATTATAGGAAGGCCGGTGTTGTATATCTCGGGGTTAACATCTATGGCAACGCCGTCAATGATGTTGTTGGGGCCGCCGTTGATGATGATGCCCTTTACGCCGGGAAGCGCTTTTAACTCTTCAACTGTAATGTCGTGGGGGTAAATTTCGCTATATACTCCCAATGCGCGAATTGCTCGGGCAAGCACGGTGTTCTCGTGGCTGCCAAGGTCGAGGATGACAATCATATCCTGTTTCATAATTCTATATGTTTTTATGGTATTTTCTAATTATATACTTATAATAAAAATAAGAGCGAAAGGGTTCACTCTTATTCTTATAGGCGCGTGTTATTTTTTCTCTTTCAAGAGGTCGCGAATCTCGGTAAGAAGTTTCTCCTCGGCGCTGGGCTCGGGTGCGGGAGCAGGTGCCGGTGCGGGTGCTGCTACCTCTTCTTTCTTTTTCTTCTCGGTGAGCTTAGCGATTAGTCTGATCATTACAAATATTGAGAATGCGATGATAAGAAAATCGAATGTCTGCTGTAAGAAGTTACCGTAGTTAAGTGTTACGGCAGCAACCTCGGTACCGTCGGCGGCTGTTGTTGCCTCTTTCATAACTAATTTGAGGTCTTTGAAATTAACACCGCCAATCAAAAGGCCGATAGGGGGCATTATAATGTCGTTTACAACCGATGTTACAATTTTTCCAAATGCACCGCCGATGATTACACCGACTGCCATATCAACTACGTTGCCTTTCATTGCAAAGGCCTTGAAGTCCTGAAGAAATGTGCTTTTTGCCATTTTTATTTAATTTTAGGATTTATATACTAATTATTTTAACTGCGCACAAAGATACTACAAAGAGGTCGAAACACAAAATGAATAAAGCGTTTTTATTTTGTCGAGTTAACAATTTTCTTAGTGGCTGTTTTTTTCTGTTTCGGGCATTTATTTTCCTTAATATTGTGTTGCAAGTGTGAAAAGAATGTTTTAAATTTGCAGAGCATTTAAGAAAGTAGAGTATGAGAATTGTTAAATTTGCAGTATTCGTAATACTTTCGGCGATTGTGATTGTGGCGTGCGCAAGTGCTCACAATTGTAATTGCGGATAATAATTATAAGGAATATTTTATTAACCCTTTTTAAATTTAATAAAGTAATATGACAAAAGTAGGTATTAACGGTTTTGGCCGTATCGGCCGTTTCGTTTTCCGT